>NZ_JAPWHT010000563.1:0-5863 GCF_027270795.1 Streptomyces sp. ActVer | reverse complement strand
AGCGGATGTGTTGGCCCGTCAGGTGCTACGGCGAGGTGGGCAGGTGCGGGGAGCGGAGCACGAGCAGGGTGATCTCGCTGGGGGCGAAGACGCGGAAGGGCGGGCCCCAGAAGCCGGTGCCGCGGCTGGTGTAGAGGAGGGTGCGGGTGCCGTGGCGGCTGAGGCCGGCGACGGCGGGCTGGTCGATGCGGACCAGGTGGTGGAAGGGCCAGATCTGGCCGCCGTGGGTGTGGCCGGAGAGTTGGAGGTCGACGCCGCCGGCTGCCGCCCGGTCGACGAACTTGGGCTGGTGTGCCAGGAGCAGGACGGGTAGGTCGGGGTCGGCGCCGTCCAGGGCTCCGGCGAGGTGGGCGCCGTGGCCGGCCAGGCCGGAGGACTCGGCGGTGACGTCATCCACGCCGGCGACCACGAGGGTGTCGCCTCCGCGTTCAAGTAGCAGATGGCGGTTGCGCAGCGGCTCCCAGCCCAGTTCGCCCATCAGGTCGACCCAGCCCTGGGCCTCGCTGTAGTACTCGTGGTTGCCGGTGACGTAGACACGGGCCCAGGTGGCCCGCACGGTACCGAGTGGGACGGCCTGGGCGCGGCGGCGTTCGGCCGTGCCGTCCGCGATGTCGCCGGTGTGGCAGACCAGGTCGGCTTCCAGAGTGTTCACCGTCTCGCACACCCGCGCCGACCAGCGAGCGCGATCGAGCGGGCCGTAGTGGGTGTCGGTGATGAGGACCACGCGGGTGCCGTCCAACCCGGCACCCAGCCGCGGGAGTTGCACGTCGAGGCGGCGCACGCGTGGCACGCGGCGGGCCTCGGCGTATCCCCAGGCGAGCAGTACGGCGGTGATGCCGAGGACGGCCCACGTGACGATTCGGGCCCGGTCCTGACTCTCGCCGACGCCGGCCACGGCCAGGGCGAACCGCAAGAGGACGCCGAGCAGAACGGACCAGGTGAACAGAACCCAGCTGGAGCCCAGCAGGGTGTCACCGACGATCGCCGCCCGGTCCTGCTGGCGCCGGCCGTGGCCGCGCACCATCGCGAGCGGCATACCAATGAGGCCGAGGACGAACAGGGCGGTGCCGACCAGCGCGACGGGCAGCGGCCAGTGCTGGCCGGTGTAGAGGAGCACCCAGCAGGGCACGGCCCACAGCAGGACGGGGGCGATCAGGGGGAGGTAGCGCATCAGGCGGAGCAGTCGGCTCTGCCGCGGAGCTTGCGCTTCACTGTCGGCGGGTCGGGTGTCGCTGGTGTCGGTCACGCTTCCCCTCACAAACCAGGCTGCCGTCTCGCGCACTGTATCCGGTCGCCCTCGGGCCGGTCGGAGGGGCGTTCATGGTCGCGGCCCCTTGGGGCGAAGGGTTCTCTGCGGGATGGCAAGACGCCGCCGCAACACCTCCCTTGGCATGAGCTGGAGAGCCAGGTCGTCAACACTGCGCGGTACATGGGCCGGCCTGAGCGCGCGATGTGCGTCGCCTCCAACCGCGGCCATTGCCGCGTGTACGAGCGCATCGCCGCCCACGACCCGAGCGGTGCGGCTGAGGAGATGTTCACCCACATCATCGAAGCCTCGCTCATCCGCCGCAGCGCACCGGGCGACCCGGTGCTCCTGGACCGTAGGCGAACGCCACCGGTGGCGGCGCCGCGTTACAGGACGGCCCTCGGGCTGGTGAGCGTCGCCCGACCCCGCGCTCCGTCGCCGTATGAGCGCTGACGTTGTCGCGTGACCCGGGCGGGCTCGGCCTTCCGCCGAGCCCGCCACGCCGGCTCCATACCGGAGCCGGACTCGTGTCACGCCGTCAGCGCTGCAGTGTCAGCAGACCCGGACGGTAGGGCAGGAGGCCGTAGTCGCCGCCGGAGTTGGGGCTGCGCCCCTGGTAGAGCAACTGCAGATTGCAGGGATCGACGGTCATGGTCTGATCGGCGCTGGTGCGGATCAGTTCGCCATGGCTGATGTCGTTGGTCCACGTGGCGCCACTGTTGGCCTTGCCGGCGAAGGGATTGCTCTCGGTCGCGGCCTGGGGTGTCCATGAGCCGTTCAGACTGGTGGCCGTGAACGAGCGGAAGTAGCGGCCCTGCGAGCCGATCGCCTCGACGATCATGAGGTAGCGGTTCTGGCCCTGCAGCTTGTAGACCTGCGGGGCTTCGAACAGGTTGTTCGTCGTATCGCTCATGACCACTGTCGAGGTCGCGCCGAAGCTGCCCGGGAAGTTCCCGATCGGCATACTGGCCCGGTAGATCTTGCCGTTGTCACCGGCGAAGAACAGGTACATGTTCGTCCCGTCACCGATGAGCGTCTGGTCGATGGGCCCTGTCCCGGAGTCGCCGATGCTGGCGGTGGAGAGCACCTGCTGTGATGACCAGCCATTCGGGTTGGTCGGGTCGCTCGACGTCCGGTAGGAGAAGGCGGTCCCGCCCCACTGGTAGGCGAGCACCCAGATGTTCTTCGGCGCGAAGTAGAAGAGCGTGGGCGCGACGGTGGAGGACGACATCGTGTTCTGGCCGGCCGAGGCCATCTCCGACCAGTTGGTGAACAGGCCGAAGTTCATCGAACCCCAACTCGTCCCCGTGTCGTGCGTCGTCGCATAGACGAGTTGCCTGCCGTTGTAGGGAGCGACGGTGAAGTCCTTGAGCGAGGCCCACCCCGACTTGGGCTGCGCCAGCGCGCCCGTTGATGTCCAGCGATAGGTCGACGGAAGATCGCATGGGCCGGGGGTGTCGCCGCCGACCTTGACGAGTTGCCACTGCTGGTTGGTGCCGCCCCAGTCGTCGTACTGGACGATGTTCGCGCTGTCGGCGGTGGCGGCGCCTTGCACTTCCAGCGCCTTGTTGCTGTGGCGCGAGATGAACCTCACGTAGCCGTCCGAGCTGTCGGCCAGCCGCCACTGCTGATTGGTGGCGTTCAGGTCGGTCCACTGGACGATCGCGCCGCCGTTCGCGGTGGACCAGTTGTAGACGTCCAGCGCCTTGCCCGAGTGGCGGGACTTGATGCGGTAGTAGCCGCCCCCGGAATCGACGAACTGCCACTGCTGCTGGGCCTGATCGTTCCTGGACCACTGGGTGATGCGGGCGCCGTCGGCGGTCGCCATGTTGTAGACATCCAGGGCCTTGCCGCTGTTGCGGTTGACGAGCACATACGAGGCGTTGGGGTCTACGGTCGCCGCGCCGGCGGGCTGGGCACCGAGGAAGGTAGCCACGAGCAGCAAGGGCGCGAGGACGGCGAGTAAGCGTCTGAGACGGACCGGGGACGGGTGGCGAAACCACATCAGAGGGTCTCCTTTTGGGGGCGGGGGTGAGGTGACCCCGATGAAACCGCAGAGCGGATGTCTAGGCGCAGGGGCCTCTCGAAAGTTTCGAAGAATTCCCGGATGCTTCGACGCCACAAGCTAGGAATGCGAGGCTCTCTGGTCAAGGCCTGTCGCCGATCTGTCCACAAACAGTGCCTCACCCTTCGGGATCGACAAGCTGTCGCGCCGATCAGAAGCACTCCGGAGTGTGCGGTACAGCTCGCCAGTTCAAGGCGTGATTCCCGAATGTTTCGGACACGGAACCGAAATTTCTTCTGCGGGGAGTATTGACGGTCCATCGTCAATGCCTCAATCATCCCTTCAATCATTTCCGCCCGAGAACCCGGCTGCAGTTCGAGATATCGAACTACGGCGGCCCTGGGCCATCTGTGCTGCACGGCAGATCCACGCACAGCTGCACGACAGATCCGCGCACCAATGCACCTGCGCCACCCCGTCACGTTCCGGTGAGGTTCGCACCAGCGCATCCTGGCTCTTCGCGCAGTCGGAGAGGTACGCGGCGGCGCGTGGCGGTCCCCCGGCTGAGCCGCGATGGAGTACCCCATGCCTGTGTCGAAACACCGCCGCCGCCCGCCGTACGGCACCCGCCCGCCGACCGGTGCCGTACGTGCCGGTTGAGATCGTCCCGATCCCATGACCGCGGTGTCCGGTGATTCCGTGCTGCCCGGGTTCCGGCCCGCCCCGTCCGTCTGCCGAGTGGGAGCGGACGACGCATCCCCCTGCGCTTCAGTCCTTCCGTGATTTCTACCTTGGAGGCACAGCCATGGGCTCGTATGCCCTTCCCAGACCCGCTGTCCGCCGGAAGATCCGCGGCCTGCTGTTGGCGCTGGTCGTCGGCGTCCTCGGTACGGTCGCCACGCTGGCCGCGCCGCCGCCCGCACACGCCGCAGAGAGCACGCTCGGCGCCGCGGCGGCGCAGAGCGGCCGCTACTTCGGCACCGCCATCGCCTCGGGCAGGCTGGGCGACTCGGCGTACACGACGATCGCGGGCCGTGAGTTCAACTCGGTGACGGCCGAGAACGAGATGAAGATCGACGCCACCGAACCGCAGCGCGGCCAGTTCAACTTCACCGCCGGTGACCGCGTCTACAACTGGGCGGTGCAGAACGGCAAGCAGGTGCGCGGCCACACCCTGGCCTGGCACTCCCAGCAGCCCGGCTGGATGCAGAGCCTCAGCGGCAGCACGCTGCGCCAGGCGATGATCGACCACATCAACGGCGTGATGGCCCACTACAAGGGCAAGATCGCCCAGTGGGACGTCGTGAACGAGGCCTTCGCCGACGGCAGTTCGGGAGCCCGGCGCGACTCCAACCTCCAGCGCACCGGCAACGACTGGATCGAGGTCGCCTTCCGCGCCGCGCGCGCCGCCGACCCGGCCGCCAAGCTCTGCTACAACGACTACAACGTCGAGGACTGGACCTGGGCCAAGACCCAGGCCATGTACGCCATGGTCCGAGACTTCAAGCAGCGCGGCGTGCCGATCGACTGCGTCGGCTTCCAGTCGCACTTCAACAGCGGCAGCCCCTACAACAGCAACTTCCGCACCACCCTGCAGAACTTCGCCGCCCTCGGCGTCGACGTGGCCATCACCGAACTCGACATCCAGGGCGCCCCGGCCACGACCTACGCCAACGTGACCAACGACTGCCTGGCCGTGCCGCGCTGCCTCGGCATCACCGTCTGGGGTGTGCGCGACACCGACTCCTGGCGAGCGGAGCAGACGCCGCTGCTGTTCAACGGCGACGGCAGCAAGAAGCCCGCCTACACCGCCGTCCTCAACGCACTCAACGGCGGCACCTCCACGCCCCCCGGGGATTCCGGACAGATCAAGGGTGTCGGTTCAGGCCGCTGCCTGGACGTGCCGAACGCCAGCACCACCGACGGCACCCAGGTCCAGCTGTGGGACTGCCACAGCGCCACCAATCAGCAGTGGACGCCGACCGCCGCCGGCGAACTCAGGGTCTACGGCAACAAGTGCCTGGACGCCGCCGGCACCGGCAACGGCGCCAAAGTCCAGATCTACAGCTGCTGGGGCGGCGACAACCAGAAATGGCGCCTCAACTCCGACGGATCCATCGTCGGCGTCCAGTCCGGCCTCTGCCTCGACACCGTCGGAGCCGGCACCGCCAACGGCACCCTGATCCAGCTCTACTCCTGCGCGAACGGCAGCAACCAACGCTGGACCCGCACCTGATGGGACCTGCCACAGACGAAAGGGTGAATCGATGACGGCCCACGGTGCGGCTTCCCCCGCCCCTCCACGCAGACATCGCTGGTGGTCCCGGATTGCCGCCGTGGTGGCGGCGACCCTCGCGATCGGCATGCTCGCCGTGGTGAATCCGGCGCCCACCGAGGCGGCGACAGTGGACACCAATGCCTGGTATGTCCTGGTAAATCGCAACAGTGGCAAGGCGCTGGACGTCTCTGGCACGTCCACCGCCGACGGCGCGCGGGTCAGCCAGTGGACGCGCCACGACGGAGCCAACCAGCAGTGGGGTCGTGTCCCCGGTCGTGGTGTAGCCGATCACGGTCCGTCGCTTCCGCTTTGGAGCCGTCCGGTACGTGCCGCA
>NZ_JAPWHT010000562.1:0-5875 GCF_027270795.1 Streptomyces sp. ActVer | reverse complement strand
CGGAGCGTCGGAGCGCCGGAGCGTTGGAGCGTCGGAGCGGGTAATCGTTTCCATCATGGGTGAGGCGCGGCGGGGCCGCAGGAGTGAAGAGCCTCCCCCGGGCCGCAGACCTGCATATTCGCGACTTCCGCCGTGCCGTGACGCCATTGGTGCCATCGATGGCACCGTAAGTGACTCGCAATGGCACCATTCGTGTGCCATGATGGCATCATTGATGGCGTGCTCCTCGGTCCCGCGGCCGAGGGGGGTGCGTTACGTGGAGTGGGCGATCAGGGGGACAGATCATGGAGACAGTGCAGAGGCAGCAGGCAGCAGGCGGCACCCGGCACCTTCACTGCCTTCGCCCGCTTCGTGCTCTGCGGTGGCGGGGTGGGGGTCGCCTCCAGCCTCGCCGTGACGGGCCTCGCCCGCTGGATACCCTGGGTCCTTGCCAACGCCCTGATCACCGTGGTCTCCACGATCATCGCCACCGAACTGCACGCCCGCTTCACCTTCGGTGGGGGCGGGCGCGCGAACCGGCGCCAGCACGTGCAGTCGGCCGGGTCGGCGGCGGCCGCGTATGCGGTGACCTGCGTGGCGATGCTTGTCCTGCGGCAGTTGGTGGCGGCGCCCGGTGTGGTGCTCGAGCAGGTCGTCTATCTCTCCGCCTCGGCACTCGCTGGCGTCGCGCGGTTCGCGGTGCTGCGCCTCGTGGTCTTCGCGCGGAACCGCTCGTCGGCCGCAACAACAGCCCGTTCCGTGCGCGCGACCGTGGTCCACACCTCGACCCTGGCCGACCCCACGGCGCTCTGCCACGCGGCCTGACCGTTCCCGCAGGCGGCGTGCGGGACGGGCCGGCGGGCGGAAAGGGCCTCGATCATCTGGGGTACGGCTTCTCGTGGCCATCTTCGAGGCGTGTCTGTTTGCTTCCTGTGCCGGACCGCTTCTACGCGGCGAGTCGGGGGCGTTGTGCCGGGTTACCGGCCGAGTGGTGGACGTACTCGCGGACCAGGCGGAAGCCGGCCGTCCAGGCCAGGAGGCGGCTGGCACGGTTGAGGGTGGAACAGTTCCAGCTGGGGGTGTGGCCGCGCGCGGTGATGTCCGCGGTGAGAGCGGTGACGCAGGGCAGGGCAGGGCGAGGCGGTGGCGGCGCTGGTCGGGCGTGGTGAAGACCGCGATGTCCTCGTAGCGGGTGCCGCGGAAGTACGTACAGGCGATGGCCAGCAGCTGGCCGGTTCGGTTCGCGGCCGTCCAGCCGTGGCCGGAGGACGCGAGACCCAGTGGGCCGCCCCAACTGGCGTGGATCCAGGCCGCGTCGGGGCCCAGGGCGATCAGCGCGTCCGTGTCGGCGGGTTCGAGGCGGCGTACGGAAACGCCGTGCGGGACGGTGCAGGGCTGCGGCTCGCTCTGGAGGGTCCACACCATCCTCTCCCATGGTGTGAGGCTGTCGAAGGCCGTGCCGAGGGCCGGGAGGAAGCGGGCGGGGGTCTCGATGCGGCTGTTCGCCAGAGGTGCCAGGTCGTGAGGGCCGAGGGTGTCCGGGGCGCCGCGCAGCAGGACGTGGTCGGCGCATGACACAGCCACTACACGCGGTTGGTCCGCTCGGTCCGCCCACCAGCGGCCGACGCCCGTGGTGAGGACGTGCTCGCCGATGGTGGCGGGGCCCGGGGAGCCGGCGGGGAGCCAGTGGGTGAGGGCGGGCAGTTGGTGGGGTGCGAGCTCGATCATCGATGCCTCGTGGGTCGGTGGAGCGGGATGGGCGGAAGCGGGCGGGGAGGGCGCGGCTCATGTGTGGCCGACTCGTCTCCCCGCCCGCCGGGCCACGCGGATCAGCGCTGGCCGGCCTTGCTGCCGTGGTTCGCCTTCTTCTTCCGGCGGGCCCTCTTCTTGCGGGCTCGCTTCGACATGGACATCAACTCCGTTGCATAGAGGGAGAGTTCAAGCGGTGCGGCCGACGAGGAGGTCGGCCAGCTTGTTGAGACGTTTGACCGTGCGGTCCTCGGTCGCGGCCGGGGCCGGGTCGACGCGCTCGCCGCGGTCGTAGTAGGCGCCGTTGACGATCTCGACGGCCGGGTCGCACAGCCGGACGACGTGGGCGGCGCCCTCTGCGGGGGTGACGCCCTCGTGGGCATAGAGCGACAGGAGCGCGGTGTCGCAGACGCCGGGGTGCACTGAGACCGCGGTGACGCGCGGGTCGGCGGCGAACACCGTCAGGGCCAGCTGTGACTGGGCGTACGCGGCGAGCCGGGAGTAGCGGCGGGCGCGGTTCGGGTCGGCCCAGGAGATGGAGGCGGTGCGGTGCAGGGAGGAGGAGACGTTGACGACCCGGCCGCCCGGGTCGCTGGTCAGTGCCGGTTCCAGCAGGCAGGTCAGCAGGTAGTGGGCGAGGAAGTTGACCTGGAAGGCGATCTCGTTGCCGTCGGCGGTGACGGTGTGCCGCTCGGGCGCTGCCAAGCCGGCGTTGTTGACCAGGACGTCGAGGTGTGGGTGCTCGGCGACGATCCGCGTGGCCATGGCCTCGACCTCGTCGAGGTGCGTGAAGTCGGCGGCGAGGGTGCACAGCCGGTTCGCGTCGATGGCCGCCGTGGCAACGAGCCGGTCGGCGGCGGCGCGGGCTTCCTCGGCGGTGCGGCCGTGCAGGAGCACGGTGGTCCCGCGCTCGGCGAGCTGCCGGGCGGTCTCCAGACCGATACCGGAAGTGGCGCCCGTGACGAGGACGGTACGGGAGGAGGGTGCGGAGTCAGACATGGTCCATCCGGGGATGTGGGCACGCCGCGCACCCCCAGGGCGGGGGTGGAGGTCGTGCGGGTGGGAAAGGGAAAGGGCGCCGGATGGGATCACGGCGCCCAGTGACTGCGGAAGAACGGTCAGCCAGAGGCGGACGCGACCTGTTCCGGGCAGCGCGGCGGACGACGGAGCGGCCGAGCGGGACTCGGCGGCCGGTCGAAGAGGAGCCAGGCGCTGTTCACGTATCCCATCGAAGCCGTCCCGCACGTCCCGGGCAAGCCGGAATCCCGTTCCCTGACGCGGTTCTGACGTGCGAATACGTGCCCTTGACGGACCGGGACGGCCCAGGAAACGGGACGCGGCTCAGCCAAGTCCTGGCACGCCCGAGACCAGCAGGTCGATCAGTTTGATCCCGAGGAAGGGGAGGACGAGCCCGCCGAGGCCGTACAGCATGAGGTTGCGGCGCAGCAGGTCGTGCGCGGACGACGGCGTGTAGCGGACCCCGCGCAGGGCGAGCGGGATCAGGGCGATGATGATCAGCGCGTTGAAGATGATGGCCGAGGTGATGGCCGAGGTCGGGCTGTGCAGGCCCATGACGTTGAGTGACTCCAGGCCCGGGTAGGTCCCCGCGAACATCGCCGGGATGATCGCGAAGTACTTCGCGACGTCGTTGGTGATGGAGAACGTCGTCAACGCGCCCCGGGTGATGAGGAGTTGCTTGCCGATCTGCACGATCTCGATGAGTTTCGTCGGGTTGGAGTCCAGGTCCACCA
This sequence comes from Streptomyces sp. ActVer, assembly GCF_027270795.1. Taxonomy (NCBI): domain Bacteria; kingdom Bacillati; phylum Actinomycetota; class Actinomycetes; order Kitasatosporales; family Streptomycetaceae; genus Streptomyces; species Streptomyces sp. ActVer. The sequence goes on along the minus strand of NZ_JAPWHT010000562.1, from coordinate 2,396 downwards.
TGTTCCCGGCCTCCTTCGCGGCCGAGGTGCCCGTGTTCATGGCGACGCCGACGTCTGCCTGTGCGAGCGCGGGGGCGTCGTTCGTGCCGTCGCCGGTCATCGCGACGAGCTTGCCGCCCTCCTGTTCCTGCTTGATGAGGGCGAGTTTGTCCTCCGGGGTGGCCTCGGCCAAGTAGTCGTCCACGCCCGCCTCCTCGGCGATGGCGCGGGCGGTGAGCGGGTTGTCTCCGGTGATCATCACGGTTCTGATGCCCATGCGGCGCAGTTCGGCGAAGCGCTCGCGGATGCCGTCCTTCACGACGTCCTTGAGGTGAATCAGGCCCAGGACCCGCGGGCCGTTCCAGTCGTGCACGGCCACCAGCAGGGGAGTGCCGCCATCAGCCGCCATCGAGTCGGCGAAGTGCCGTGCCTCGGGCGGGACCTGGCCGCCGTACATCTGCACCCATTCGACAACCTCATGGGCGGGTCCCTTGCGGATGGCGCACACGGCCCCGTTGTCCCAGCGCAGGTCGACGCCGCTCATCCGGGTCCGGGCGCTGAACTCCACCCAGCGGGCGTGGCTCAACTCGCCCTCACCCGGCGCGCGCAGCCCGTACCGCTGCTTCGCGAGGACGACGACGGAGCGTCCCTCGGGTGTCTCGTCGGCCAGTGAGGACAACTGGGCGGCCTGGGCGAGGTCCCGTTCGTCGATGCCGGGCAGGGGAACGAACGCGGCGGCCTCGCGGTTGCCGAGGGTGATGGTGCCGGTCTTGTCGAGCAGCAGCGTGTTGACGTCACCGGCCGCCTCGACCGCGCGGCCGGACATCGCGAGCACATTGCGCTGCACCAGCCGGTCCATGCCGGCGATGCCGATCGCGGACAGCAGCGCGCCGATCGTCGTCGGGATGAGAGTGACCAGGAGAGCGACGAGGACGGTCGTCGACTGTGCGGCGTCCGCGTACGCGGCCATCGGCTGCAGTGTGACGACGACCAGGAGGAAGACGATGGTCAGCGCGGCCAGCAGGATGTTGAGGGCGATCTCGTTCGGCGTCTTCTGCCGGGACGCGCCCTCCACCAGGGCGATCATCCGGTCCAGGAAGCTGTGCCCGGGGCGGGCGCTGACACGGATCAGGATCCGGTCGGACAGCACGGTCGTGCCGCCGGTGACGCCGCTGCGGTCGCCGCCCGCCTCGCGGATCACGGGCGCCGACTCACCGGTGACAGCGGACTCGTCGACCGCGGCGACGCCGTCGATGACATCGCCGTCCGCCGGGATCAGCTCGCCCGCCTCGACGAGTACGACGTCGAGGGGTTTGAGGTCGGTGGCGGCCACGGCTTCCGTCTCGGCGTGCCGCAGATCGATGCCGTAGCTCCAGTGGCGCAGGCGCAGCGCGACGGTGTCCGTACGCGCCCTGCGCAGCGACTCGGCCTGCGCCTTGCCGCGGCCCTCGGCGACGGCTTCCGCGAGGTTCGCGAAGATCACCGTCAGCCACAGCCAGGAGCTGATGACCCAGGTGAAGACGGCGGGGTGGAGCAGCGCGGAGAGTGTGGTGAGGACGGCTCCGACGGAGACGACGAAGAGTACCGGGTTCTTGACCAGGGCGCGCGGGTGCAGTTTGCGCAGTGCTTCCGGGAGGGACTGCAGCAGTTGCGCGGGTTCGAACAGCCCGCTCGGTGCGCGGCGTTTCGCCCCTCCCTCCGGTCCGGGCCGTGAGGTGTGCTGTGGGCGGGGCGGCGGGGCCTGTGGGGGAGCGGCGGAAAACATGGAGACCTTCATGCCTCGGTGGGAACCGGTCATGCGCGCACCAGGGCACGCCGACGACCGGTTGAGCGGACGGTGCGGGTGGTGGCAGCCGGGCCGTGCGGTGCCGGGGCCCCGGCACCGCACGGCTGCGCACGGGCGTCGGCGACAGGACGACGACAACGCCGACGCGTGCTCGGCCGCCGGAAGGCGTTCTTACAGGAGCAACCGACGGGTGCTGCGGGAGCATCCGACAGGCGCTTCCGGAGTGGAGCCGTCATGCCACTGACGTCTGCGACCCTTCCGGCGGCCGAGTAGGGAACCTAGCCCGCCCCGAGGTCCGAACCGCGCTGTCCGGCAAAGAATTTGCGCCTCTCTGACGGGCGGTCGGACGGTGTCGTCAAGTTCCCGTCAAGGTCATCTGAGAAAGCGTCAGGAGAGCGTCAACGCAGTGTCTCCGTGGCCGAAACCGGTCACAGACTGAGCGGCACGGGGGACACGGGCGACCGTCCGTGGCGTGACGTTGGAGGGCTCGTGACGATCACGGCCGGCACCAAGGGCAGCCTTGAAGTGACGGAAGCTGTCGCGTCGGCACGTCAGGAGGCGGTCGCCCCGCCCGGGACCGGTCCTGCGCCGCGGCCACGAGGGGGGCCACGGCCGGACCGCCCGGTGCGCC
>NZ_JAPWHT010000561.1:0-5885 GCF_027270795.1 Streptomyces sp. ActVer | reverse complement strand
GCGTCTCGGCACGCCCGGGCGACACGAACAGCGATTTCGCCACGGTTGGCGATCAACACCTTGCGTATGCGGGCCTGACGGAGGCCTAGGGGGGCGGCGCTCATGTACGCCAACTCTGTGGCGCGCCGTACCCGGAGGTATGGCCCATACGCTGCCATCCGGCTCGCCGCGATGCCGCACGGGCACCGTCGCCGTCCGGGGCGGGACGTCGCGCACTGCCGGCGAGGAGGACGGCTGTCAGGGCGGCGAGCTCCTCCGGGCCGGCCTCTCCCTTCAACACCTGGATGGACGGAACGCTGGTGGTCACGAACTCTCCTGTCACTGTGGGGGGTTGCCGTGTTTGCGGGAGGGCAGTTCCGCGTGCTTGGTGCGCAGCATCGCCAGGGAGCGGATGAGTACCGTACGGGTCTCGGCGGGGTCGATGACGTCGTCGACCAGGCCGCGCTCCGCCGCGTAGTACGGATGCATGAGCTCGGCCTTGTACTCCTTGACCAGCCTGGCGCGCATCGCCTCGGGGTCGTCGGCGGCGGCGATCTGCCTGCGGAAGACAACGTTGGCGGCGCCTTCCGCACCCATCACCGCGATCTCGTTCGTCGGCCAGGCGTAGGTCAGGTCGGCGCCGATGGACTGCGAGTCCATGACGATGTACGCACCGCCGTACGCCTTGCGCAGGATCAGGGAGATACGCGGCACGGTCGCGTTGCAGTAGGCGTAGAGCAGTTTCGCGCCGTGCCGGATGACGCCGCCGTGCTCCTGGTCCACGCCCGGCAGAAAGCCCGGCACGTCGAGCAGCGTCACCAGCGGGATGCTGAACGCGTCGCACAGTTGCACGAAGCGTGCCGCCTTCTCGCTGGCCGCGATGTCGAGGACGCCGGCCATGGACTGCGGCTGGTTGGCGACGATGCCCACCACCTGGCCGTCGAGCCGGGCAAGTGCGCAGATGATGTTGCGGGCCCAGCGCTCGTGGACCTCCAGGTAGTCCCCGTCGTCGACGAGTTCCCCGATCACCTTCGTCATGTCGTACGGCCGGTTGCCGTCCACGGGGACCAGGTCAAGCACGGCGTCGGTGCGCCGGTCCGCCCGGTCGTCGGGGTCCACCCGGGGCGGGACGTCGCGGTTGTTCTGCGGCAGCATCGAGAGCAGGTACCGCACCTCGGCGATGCAGGTCTCCTCGTCGTCGTACGCGAAGTGCGCGACGCCGCTCGTCTCCGCGTGGACGTCCGCGCCGCCCAGGCCGTTCTGGGTGATCTCCTCGCCGGTGACCGCCTTGACGACGTCAGGTCCTGTGATGAACATCTGCGAGGTCTCGCGGACCATGAACACGAAGTCCGTCAGGGCCGGGGAGTACGCGGCGCCGCCGGCGCACGGGCCCAGCATCACGCTGATCTGCGGGATGACGCCCGAGGCGCGGGTGTTGCGCTGGAAGATGCCGCCGTAGCCGGCGAGCGCGGACACGCCCTCCTGGATGCGGGCGCCCGCACCGTCGTTCAGGGACACCAGGGGTGCGCCGGCCGTGATGGCCATGTCCATGATCTTGTGGATCTTCGTGGCGTGGGCCTCGCCCAGCGAGCCGCCGAAAATGCGGAAGTCATGGGCGTACACGAAGACCGTGCGCCCGTGCACGGTGCCCCAGCCGGTGATCACGCCGTCCGTGTAGGGGCGGTTCGCCTCCAGACCGAAGCCGGTCGCCCGGTGCCGCCGCAGCGGCTCCACCTCGCTGAACGTGCCTTCGTCCATGAGGAGTTGGATGCGTTCACGGGCTGTCAGCTTGCCGCGGGCGTGCTGGGCCGAGGTCGCGCGTTCGCCGGGACCCTCGTGCACCTGCCTCTTGAGCCTGGCCAGCTCCTCGACGTGCGTGGCCGTCGGCCGCCGCTCCTCCATGATGGTCATACGTGTGCCCTCCCGATCAGTGACTGGTCAGGGACCGGAGATCCCCGGGCAGTTCACGCACGACGGTGTGCGTGGGCGGTGTGCCGTGGAGCGCGACGGCCGCCGCGTGGCCCGCCGGGCACGGCACGTCCCGTACGGTCCAGCCGTCCGGCCCTCGCGGGGCTTCCGGGCCGCCGGCGCCGACGTACACCTCGGACATCCAGCGGCCGATTCCGGCGCCCGTGCCTTTCAGGTATGCCTCCTTGCGCGCCCAGACGCGGGCGAAGCCCGCCTGCCGGTCCGCTCCCTCCAGGCGTCGCAGTTCCGCCTGCTCGTACGGATGCAGGGAGGGCAGGCAGACCTCCACCCGCTCGGGTGTCGGCAGCCGCTCCACGTCGGCGCCGACCGGGCGGGCGGCCACGGCGATGAGCGCCGTGCCATGGCTGTGCGAGAGCGAGAAGTGCGGGACGGAGCCGGGCGCGGCGAGTACGGGCCTGCCGTGCGGGCCCCCGCACCGGGGGCAGTCCGCACGGGCGAAGGCGAGCTTGCGCGCGGGGATCCCGACGTACGTGGCGAGCACCCGCCTCAGAGCGATGTGCGCCGCCACGTACAGATCCCGGTCGGCCGGGCGCCGGAAGGCGGCGGCCCGCCGCCGCTCGGCCTCGTCGAGCTCGTCGAGTTGGTCGAGGGCCCCGGGTCCGTACGAGGGGAACGCGGCACCGTCCTCCTCAGGCCGACGGTTCGGAGACAGCAGAAAGACTTCCAACGTGCTTGTCCACACTGGTTGTTGACGTTCCATCACCCGATGCTCCCGCTCGTCGCACGTCACTCAGCAGCACCGCCTGCCGTAGCGTGTCGGCGCTCGGCGAGGTGCCCGCCCGCACCGCCGACATGAAGGCCCTGACGGTGGCCGCGACCTGGTCGGCGGGCCGGAGCCGGATCTCCTCGATGTCCGCGCCACGCTGCACGGTGATCACGGGGATGTGATCGGCGGGCGGGGTGAAGGCACGGTCGACGGTGATCCGGCCCTCGCTGCCCCACAGTTCGTACCCGGAGCGGTATGCGTGCTCCATGCCGAAGGTGATCTGCGCGGTGACTCCGCCGGGTGTGCGCAGCAGCGCGGCGCCGGACGTCTCGACCAGGCGCCCCGCGCCGTTCGCGAGATGGGCACCGACGACCTCGACGTCCGGCCCGAGGAAGTGCAGGGCGGCCCGCAGCGGATAGAGCCCCACGTCCGCCAGTGCGCCGCCGCCGAGCTCGGGGACGTACCGGATGTCGTCGTCGGGGAGCCGGGGGATGGTGAACGCCGCCTGGAAGGTGCGGAGTTCACCGATCCTGCCGTCCGCGACGAGGCGCCGCACCGCCTCGTGCACGGGATGGTGGACGAACATCACGTTCTCCATCAGAGCGAGCCCCCGGGCGGCGGCGAGGCACAGCAGCCGTTCGGTGGTCGCGGAATCCGTGCTGAGGGGCTTCTCGGCGAGGACGTGCAGGCCCGCGTCGAGCGCCGCCTCCACCCACCTGGCGTGCAGCGCCGCGGGCAGCGGCACGTACACGGCCTGGATGTTGTCGCGTCGCAGGAGCTCGGCGTACCCCTGGACCGGGTGGCAGTCGAAGCGTTCGGCGACCCGTTCGGCCTTGGCGAGGTCACGGCTGGCGACCGCCGCGATCTCCAGGCCGGGGGAGGCGGCGAAGGCGGGCATCATGCGCCGCACCGCGATGTCCGCGCAGCCCAGCACCCCGATCCGCACCGGGGCCCCGGCCACCGTGCCCGCGCTCAACGTGCCCTCGCCGGGAGTGCGTTGAGGCAGGCCAGCAGCGTGCGGGCCTGCACGTTGAGATAGTGGCCGTGGCGGACGAGCCAGGTGAGCTGGCCGGGGGTGACCCATGTGTAGCCGGGCGGTGGGTCGAGCGGCGCGTCGTGCTCGGCGGCGTCGATGATCAGATAGCGGCTCTCGGCGTTGCGGAACCGGCCGCCCTCCTCCGAGTGCACGGCACCGTAGCGGACACGGTCGGGCGACGCGTCGAGGACCGAGTCGAGGAAGGGCGGGCGGTCCTTCTCCGCGAGGTGGGCGTAGTTGCCCGGCGTGTACTGGACGGTGGGGCCCAGCTCCACGGTGTCCAGGAAGCCGCCCTCGACCCGGGCGTGCACCAGGACGTGCGGGACGCCGTCGAACTCCTGGGTGAGGAAGGCGGTGACGCCGGTGCCGACCGGCTCGAACAGGGGCTGGGTCCAGCTGGTGACCTCGCGGTTGCCGGCCTGGACGGCCACCCCGACGACGTTGAAGTAGCGGCCCTCCTCGTGCTCGACGGTCATCTCGTCCTGCCGCCAGCCGGGCAGTCCGGCCAGCGGTACGCGTTCGGCGTGCACGTCGTGCCGGGCGCGCTCCCCGGTGATCCAGGACAGCAGCTCGATGTCGGTGAGCAGTGCGCCGGACGCCGTCGCCGGCAGGGGCAGGCAGGACAGCACGGTCCGTGAGTCCATGTTGACGACATTGTCCTGGTGCAGCAGCTCGCCGATCTGACCGAGGGTGAGCCAGCAGAAGTCGTCGAGGAGCGGGACGTCGCCGACCGCCTCCACGATCATGTTGCGGTTGGACTTCCGGAAGAACCAGGAGCCGTGCTCGGACTGCAGGGCGTCCGCGACGACCCGGCCGCGGCCGGGGCCGACGAAGTGCTCGATGTACTTCACGTCCGCGCCCTGGTGGGCCTTGGTGTAGTTGCTGCGGGTGGCCTGGACCGTGGGGGAGAGCTGGAGCAGATTCGGGTTGCCGGGCTCCATCTTGGCCTGCATCAGGAAGTGCGGCACCCCGTCGAACTCCTTGACGAGGATGCCCAGGATGCCGACCTCGGGTTGCTTGATGATGGGCTGGTACCAGTCGGCGTACGGGCCGTCGCCGTAGGGGCCGTCCCGCTCGGTGACGTGCAGGCCCTCGACCGTGAAGAACCGGCCGCTGCGGTGCACCAGGTTTCCGGTGGACTCCTCGAACGACCAGCCCTGCAACTCGGCGAACGGGATGCGGTCCACGCGGAACGCGTTGGCCCGGCCGCGCTCGGCGAGCCAGCCGTGGAAGTCGGCGGTCGCCAACTGGGAACCCTCGGTGGTGGCGGCCGACAGCGCGAGCCGGTCGGCCAGGGCGGCCTCGCCGCGCGATCGAAGGGTGTGGGACAGCATGGGAGAACTCCCTCAGTCGACGTCGACGATCGTGAACAGGCCCTTCTTGACGAGCTTGATGCCGTCGGTGGCGTCCTTGTTCCAGGTGATGAGCGCATAGGGGCCCGTCCCGGTCGGGACCTTCACCACCGTCGACCGGTCCGTGGACAGCGGGAGGCTTCCCAGGCTGACCGAGGTGAAGGGCGAGCCCGGCGGGAAGCTGCCGTCGTCCGGCATCGAGTCGAAGTACGCCTTCAGGTCGGCCTCGGTCGTCCCCTCCGCGATCCGTACGAAGAGGAACTCGTTGACCTGGCCCGGGATCCGGTTCACGAACCGCACGGGCTGTCCGGCCCGCACCTTGCCCTGGACCTCGAAGCGGGGACCGGTGCCCGGCACGTTCTTCGACACGACCGTCGCGGTCGGCGTCAGACCCTGGTCCACGGTGCTGCCGGACACCGTCAGCCAGCGGTAGCGGGGCTGGGCATCGGCCACCGCGAGGTAGTCGAACAGCAGATAGGTGCCCGGAGAGAGGCGCTGGGTGAAGGAGCCGGGCTGCCCGTCGTGGATGACCAGCCCGCCGAGCAGGGTGGCGTCCCGGTTCAGGTCCTTGGCGCCCTGGGGCACCTCGGCAGGTGTGTTGCCCAGCGCGCGGAACAGGTCGTGCGTGAAGTCGTCCCAGCTCACCCCGGGCGTCAGCCGGACGAGGCCGATCCAGCCCTTGCCCTGCTGCGTGGTCGAGGCATTGAAGGTGGTGAGCCCGGGCCGGGTGGTCGCCGGCGCCGTGAACCCCTCGGCGGTGGAGCGCAGTTCGACGGTGTGGGAGCCCTCGGCGGCCGAGGCGCCGACCGGGCTGCTCCCGACG
>NZ_JAPWHT010000560.1:0-5904 GCF_027270795.1 Streptomyces sp. ActVer | reverse complement strand
CCGGCCTGCTGCCGCCACTGCTGCGCGGCCGTGGCCCCTGCGACGGCGAGTACGGCCCCGCCGAGCTGCCGCTTCCCGGTCCAGCGGGCGACCCCGTACCCACCGATGAGCCCACTCGCGGCCACCGCCGCGGCCGGTACCTTCGCCATCACTGCCTCCTGGTGCTGCTTTCCGGGCGGACTTCCGGCCGGTCGACCGAGGCTAACCCGCCCCTATCGGACCCCCGGCACCACCTCTCCCGAGATCGGCAGCCCCAGCCCCGCCACGGCCCGGGCGACCAGCCGGGCCATCTCGACCGCACCCCGCTCCTGGAAGTGGGTGTTGTCCTGGACCCCGTTCGGGAAGTTCGGGTACTGCCCCGCGGCCAGCCACAGGAAGATCGCCTTGGACCCCTCGATGCCGACCCCGTCGAGGTAGACGCGGCTGGCCGCCGAGAGATCGACCAGCGGGGCGCCCTCCTCCCGCGCGACCGCCTTCGCGGCATCCACGTACGCGGGGAAGGAGACGTTGAACTTCCCCGTCGACGCGTTGTAGGAGCGCCGCGACACCGGCGTCACGACGACGGGCGTCGCGCCCCGCGCCCGGGTCGCCCGGATGTAGTCGTTGCGCAGGTACTCCTTGTAGTCGGCGGGCGAGGTGTACCGCTCCGGATTGCTCACGGTCGCGTCGTTGTGCCCGAACTGCACGAAGAGGTAGTCACCGGCCCGGATCACCTGATGGATCGCGGCCAGCCGCCCCTGCTCGATGAAGGACCGCGAACTCCGCCCGCCGATCGCATGGTTGGCGACGGTGATGTTCGAGGTCAGGAACGAGGACAGCTTCTGCCCCCAGCCGGCCTGGGGATAGTAACGGGAGTTGTACGTCTGGGCGGTGGAGTCACTGGCGATGTACACGGTGCCGGTGGCCGCCGCGGCGGCAACGGCGGTCCCGGGCATCCCCAGCACCCCGAGCGCCCCACCCCCGACCGCACCCGCAGTACCGACAAGAAACCGTCTACGACTGCTCACACTGACATTGCGGCTCATCCGACCATCCCTGTGCAGGAGTTGAGGAACTGTCAGAGAGGGGTCGCAGCCGGGAGGGGAAAGGTTGCCGGGGCGAGGGCTCCGGGCCTACTGCCGCGCGTCCGCCAGCCAAGCCCGCCAGACATGACGGCTGTTGGGCACCTCGGGCCGGTCCAGAATCCACAGCACATACCCGGCGTGCAACTGGGCCCAGGGGTTCTCCGAACGCCGGGCGCCCTCCAGCCGTACCCGCAGCGGGTCGCCGTCGACGACCCGGGCGATGCGCACGTACTCGCGGTCCTTGCAGCGGTAGGCACGCCGTACGACGATCTCCACCAGGTCGATCAGCTTGGTCCGGGCGACCGGGTCCTGCCCGACGGCGTCGGTGGCGAGATCCCGGATGAGCCCCTCCTTGGTGCCCCACGCCTTGGCGTGCCGGGTCCACTCCTCCGGATACCGGGCCTCCCATTCAAGGAAGAGCAGCGCGTAGGGCAGCCCGGGCCATTCGGAGAGATCCTCACCGGGCCCTCTGTCCCACATGCCGCTGGGCAGCGAATGGCTCCGGGCCCACAGGTACTCCTCGTTGGCCGACCGCAGAGCCGGATCCTCGTACGGATACATCACCCCCTGCCCCTGCAGCGTCCGCAACGTCTCGTTGAACCGATGCTGAGCCTCCTCGGTCCTCCTCCGTGCGGAGGCCAAGTGGTCGAGCGCGGCGGCCCGTTCGGCCGGATCGTTCGCGATCAGTCCGTACGCCCATGCCAGCCGCTTTTCCCACGCCCGGGCGTCGTCCATGTCCGCCCCGTGCCCTTTCCCATGCCCCATGGGACAGATCATCCCTGAGCGTGCCGCGCCCCGCTCCTCCGGGCACCGGTACCGGGAGGGGCGGGGCGCGAACAGGGGCCTCGGATCAGCCGGCGCAGAGCGTCACATTGACGGTGTCGCCGTTGGCGACGGTCTTCGGGCTGTGGGGGTCGACCTGGATGACCGTGCCCGGCTTGCCGTACTTGCCGCAGTCCACCTCGCCGACCTTGCCCAGCTTGGTCTGGGTCTTCGCGATCTGCCCCTTGGCGTCGTCCAGGCTCCGGCCGAGGAGATCGATGGGGATGGTCATGCCCGCGCTGTGGACGAAAAGCAGGGTGGCGGCGTCCTTGGCGGGCGCCGCGGTGATGGCGGCCGCGGGAGCGGACTTCGGCGCGTCCGAACCGCCGGTGATGGAGGCGAGGGCGGTACCGCCGCCGGCCACGATGAGGGCGGCCGAGATGGCGGCAATAGCCGTGGCACGCTTCCGACGGGACCTGCGCGTGATGCCGGGCGCGTCGAAGGTGGGCGCGTCGGCGGAGTTCGCGAAGTTGTTCATGGCGTTCACCAGTTCCTCTTCGAAGGGTGTGGGGTGTGCGCAGCCGAAGGGCCGCGAATCGTTCGAGGTCATCGGGCTTCCTCCTCGGGCTGCCGTGATGAAGGGCCGGAGAACGCGGGAAACTGGCTTCTGAGTTTTTCCATGCCGCGAGCGAGCTGCGACCGTACGGTGCTCTGCGAGATGCGCAGGTCGGCCGCGATCTCGGCGTCGGACAGATCGTGGAAATACCGCAGCACCACGACCGTCCGCATCCGCATCGGCAGACTCTGCAGAGCGCGGACCAACTGGTCCCTGCTGTCTATACGCCCGTACTCGTCACCCGGAGCCGCCATGTCGCCGGTGTCCCGGTGCGGAACCGTGCGACGGAACCTCCGCCAACGGTCGTTGGCCAGGTTCACCATGATCCGCCGGACGTACGCGTCCGGGGCATCCTTGGCGACGATCGTCCGCCACTTGCGGCAGACCCGCTCCAGGGTCTCCTGGACCAGGTCCTCCGCCGTCTCGCGGTTCCCGGTCAGAACGAGGGCGCCGCGGAACAACGGAGCCGACCGGGCGGCGACGAACTGCTGAAAATCCATCTCCGCCGACCCGACCTCGGCCTCACCGCGACCGGCACTCAGCTTCCACTCGGTTGCCAGAACCACACGCTCCTCCCTTCCTGCCACCCCCTCGACGCCGAAGCCGTGTTTTCTGCTGCACGACGATGATGAGACCTGGGTCACAGGCCGACCGAAAGCCGGAGACCATGCTCACGCCGACGCCCACACCCCGCCCCGTGAACAGGAGACGCCCCCGCATGACTGATCCGGAACCGAGAGCAGCCGCAGCAGCCGAGGGACGACCGGAGTCTGGCCCCTGATCCGCGCCGAGCGAACGGCACTGGCGACCGATCTCGCGGACCTGACCGACGAACAGTGGAGAACGCCCTCGCTCTGCACCGAGCTGACGGTGCGCGACGTGCTGGCGCACCTCACCGCGGGAGCGAGCCTCAACTCCGTACGCTGGCTGGCGGGCGTGATCCGCTGCCGGTTCGACTTCGACAAACAGGTGGCCATGAGGCTGGCCGAACAACTGGGCGCCACTCCGGCCGAAACCCTGGAGCGATTCCGACGAGTGGTCCCGAGCACGACCAAGCCCCCTCTCCCGGCCCTGGCCATGCTGGGCGAGACGATCGTGCACGGAGAGGACATCCGACGCCCGCTGGGCATCGTCCGCGACCACCCGATCGAGACGGTCACACAGGTGGCCGAGTACTACCGGGGCTCGGACCTGGTGGTCCTGGCCAAGGGCCGCATCGACGGCCTGAGACTCACCGCGACGGACGGCCCCTTCACGACCGGCGCGGGACCGCTGGTCTCCGGCAGCACCTTGGCCCTGGTGATGGCGATGACGGGACGTACGGCGTACTGCGACGACCTGGAGGGCGACGGAGTGGAGCTCCTCCGGGCCCGCTGCGAGACGGCGTGACGCGAGGGAGCTTCTGTCATTGGGTACGCCGTGCAATCGCAGCCGAGCAGGCGCACTCTGGAATGAGGCGGAAACCGGTGGAAGCAGCTGGAAACAGCGGCTCCGGAGGTGATCGTGATGACGATGAAGACCGCTGTCGGATGGCACATAGAGCTGGAATTCGACGAGGACGACAACCGCACCCGCGCAGCCGCCCTCGTACGCCTCCCCGACGGAAGCGAGGTACGGGCCCACGGCTACGCGAGCCGCCACCCCTCCGACTCCAACCAGCCGAGGGTGGGCGAGGAAGTGGCCGGCGCCAGGGCCCTCAACGAACTGGCGATGAAGCTCCTGACCAAGGCACACGACGAAATAGACGAGGCCTCGGGCCGCACGTCATACCCGCTGACCTGACCTGACCGGCAGGACAACGGGCAGGCCGCCTCCCCCGCTCGCTCACTCCCGATGGACGGGGGGCGGGGTGTTGATATACGTGTGCCCGGTCGGCGCGGTCCAGACGGCGGCCCCGGTGTGAGCGTCGCGGGTGACTCTCCACCCCGGATGATGAGTCTTGAGCCGATGATGCCGCCGACACAACGGCTGAAGATTCTCGGGAGTGGTGGGCCCGCCCCGCTCCGGACGAGCATGGTCAAAAGGCCGCACATGATCGAGATCGCACCGCCGGGCAGGCATCCGACAACTCGGAAACGCACAGTACTGATCCCGAGCGACCACATGCCGCGCAGTCTCCGCGGTCGGCTTGTAGGTAAGGGGATCGGTCTTCACGAGCACCCCACTCGCAGGCTGAACAAGAAGCCGCCGCCATACGGTCCCGCCGGCGAAGGCAATCTCCCGAACCTGCCCGGCGGTGACGGGCCCGTACCCCTTGAGTTCCCCCGGCCCGTCATCAACGCCCATAAGCACATCGAGCGGCACGGTGACGTGGACAACGGCGGCGGCCTTGGAAGGGGCCTCAAGCGCTCCAGCCCGCGGCTCGACGACCAGGTCGTACAACGCATCGGCCCGCTTCTGATCGAGCGTGCGCCCGTCGTCCCCGTACCCAACGGCGTACGCCTCCACGACCTGCTCCATCACGGCGGCGCGCTGGGCGGGCAACACGGCCCCGAACAACGTCATCCCGTCCTCCTGCGGACAGGACAACAACTTCCGCTCCTGCACACGCTCTTGATGCCGGGCTTCGGCCCCCGCGGGATCAACGCGATGGACCTGCCGCCGCACGGCAGCCCGAGTCTGCCCAGCGGCCTGCTGAGGCATCCGCTCGACGAGAGCCCTCTCGACCTCTCCAGCCACGTCCACCGCCAACACGGCACACTGCTCGGCCACGATCCTGGCCTGCTGATACGAGATCTCCCCATCGGCGAGCAACCCCAGGGTGACCGGATGCCTTCCGGTCAGAAGCCGAGCAGTCTCCAACCGCTGGGCGGCAGTGGAATTGGCCAACTTCAATGCACAGGCCACTTCTTCAACGGCACAGTCCCACTCGCCCAGAAGAACGGTATCCATATCCGCATCCGCACACACAGCCGGAACATCGGCCGACGGCGGTGGCCCCTCGGTGTGGTCGGAAATGGCGGACAACAACTCAACTTGCTTGGCCTGCAACCAACCCAGATGCCGCTCCACAACGGCAAGCGCATCAATCCGCCCCCGAGGAGAAAGCCACTCACCCTTCAAATCATCAAGAGCGGCAGCGGTCTCACCACAGGGAGCCTGCTCCCGCAACAGCGCGGCCCAGGCATCCAAAGACTCAGCGGCCCCGCCAGTGGAGACGGGCGCCCCTCCCGGAACTACTTCACTCACAGTCAACGCACCCACCCCCTTCCGGTCCCCGAGACCACACCAACGCACCCTCCCCGCCAGGCGAGTTGACTCCTTCAATTCTCCCTCACTCAACGTGATAAGGCCAGGTCAGCCGAGTAATCGAAAGGGTGAAAGAAGGGACCCCACGCAGGGAACCCCGGAGGCGCCCCGCACGTACAGAACCCCCCGCGCTACCTGAAAGCCGCGAAGCCACCCGGCGTGCTGGCGAGACGCAACCGCGCCCGAAGCCCCCGGCCCACCCCCAAACCCACC
>NZ_JAPWHT010000055.1:0-34225 GCF_027270795.1 Streptomyces sp. ActVer | reverse complement strand
AGGGCGTACGGCAGGCCATGGACCACCTCGTCGAGTTGGGGCATCGCCGGATCGTGCACATCGACGGTGGCACCGGCCCCGGCTCGGCCGAGCGGCGCCGCGCCTACCGGGCAGCGATGCGACGCCACGGGCTGGAGTCCGAGGCGCGTGTCATCCCCGGTGACCACACGGAGCAGTCGGGTATCGAGACCGGTCGTCTGCTCCTATCAGAACGGGACCAGGGGCAGCCCCTGCCGACCGCGGTCCTCGCGGGCAACGACCGCAGCGCGATGGGCCTGTTGATGACCCTGACCAGGGCCGGCGTCGAGGTGCCGCGCGATCTGTCCGTCGTCGGCTATGACGACAGCCACCTCTCCCACCTGATGCCGATCGGCCTGACCACCGTCCGTCAGGACGCGGGGCTCATGGCGGAGTACGCGGTGCGCTTCGCGGTGGAGCGGTTGGAGAAGCCGGAACTGGAGCCGCGGGAAGCTGTGTTGGACCCGAAGCTGGTGGTCCGGGGGAGCAGCGGGCCGATCCCGGAACCGTCGGCCTGAGAGACGGCAGTACGGTTCCGGGGCTGGCTGAACCGGTTACCGCGTTCCTTTGCGGCGAACCCGGCGAACCCGGCGACGGCGGCCACGTTGTCCTTGGCGATGAAGGCCGGACCCGTCAGCACCGGCGCGGTGCCGCCACCGCTGAGGTTGCCGTTGGCCTTGGAACCCATCTTCAAACCGGTGAGAGGCCTGACCGGGATACGGGCCAAAGGGGCAACGGCATGGATAGTGGCCGTGGGGACGAGGTTTGTGACGGTTCTTGTGAGCCCTCGCCGTATTTCAGGGGGATGTCCGCGCTGCTCTGCCTGCGGCAGAACAGCGGCCGGACCGGGCTCGACGATCACAAGGGTCCGGTCTCATGACGACGATTACGACGCGTACGGTCGAGTACCCGGCCGACGGTCTGACGATGATCGGGCACCTCGCGCTCCCGGCCGGTGTCGACCGTCGGCCCGCAGTGCTGCTCGGACCAGAGGGCACGGGGCTCAGCGACGTCGAGCGCCGCCGGGCCGATGCTCTCGCCGAGCTGGGATACATGGCGCTGGCCTTCGACCTCCACGGCGGGCGCTATTTGAGCGACCCCGAGGAGATGCTGGCCCGTTGCATGCCACTGCTCGCTGATCCCGACCGGATGCGGAGCATCGGCCATGCGGCGCTCGACGTGTTGCGCACCGAACCGCGGACCGACCCCGACCGGATCGCCGCCGTCGGCTACGGCACCGGGGGCGCCATCGGGCTGGAACTCGGGCGCGACGGCGTCAACCTGCGCGCGATCGGCACAGTCAACGCACTGACCACGGGCCGACCGGGCGAGACGGCGCGCATTCGCTGCCCGGTGTGGGCCGGGGTCGGGTCGGAAGACCCGATCATGCCGCCCGCGCAACGGAACGCGTTCACCGCTGAGATGCAGGCCGCGGGCGTCGACTGGCGCCTCGCGGTCTACGGCGGCGCCTTGCACGCCTTCCACCATCCGCCGGTCGACCACCCCACGGTCCCCGGCGTCGACTACCACCCGCAGCACGCGCAGCGAGCCTGGCGCGACGTCGTCGACCTCCTCGCCGAGTGCCTGCCCGTGACGGAGGATCTGAGGGCATGACCCAGACAAACATGCTGACGCCTGGGTCGCCCCTGCACCCGTATAGAGCGCACCGGCCGCATCGAGCATGAGGTCGTGCTCGCCGCGCAGGGCGCGGAGCTGCTCATCGTCGCCCGTGACGGCGACCGCAGCCGCCTGGGCCCCAAGAGCCTGGCCCGGCCGACCGCTTCGTCGTCGACCACGCCCCCTGCCCCATACTCCTGATCAGGCCCGAACCGGCACCCGACCTCGCCGACCTCCCGCAGCCGCCGCACCACCGGTAGCGTCACATCACCGCCTCCGTTGAGGGGCGCTGTCTTCCTGAATCCGTCAGGCGAACCGGATTTCAGGCAGCGCCCAGCCGATCTTCCCGTCAGGTGGTGTCAAAGGGACGCAACCGGAATCTGCCTGCCACTGCATTCGGCGCCCGGCTGTAGGCGCTCGGTATATGGGCAGGCGCGGCATGAGGACGGTCCGCGGGGCGTGACAGTACTGTCGTCGCCATGACTGACAATTCGCTGCGTTCTGTCACCATCGAGCGGGCCGGCCCGGGCCGGTTCACCGTGACCAATGCCCGCGGGGGCACGCTGAGCTTCGGCACCGGCGGGGGTGCCGACTTCACGCCGGTCGAGTTGTTCCTCGCGGCCATCGGCGGCTGTACCGCGGCCGACGTAGAGGTTGCCACGAGTCGTCACGAGGAACCGACCACGTTCTCCGTCGCCGTGACCGGCAACAAGGTCGAGGACGAGAGCGGCAACCGAATGTCGAACCTCGAAGTCACCTTCTCTGTCGCGTTCCCGGACGGGCCGTCGGGGGAACGCGCCCGCACCATCCTGCCCCGAGCCGTGAAGACTTCGCACGACCGGCTCTGCACGGTCAGTCGCACCGTCGAGGCGGGCACACCGGTCAGCGCGACCGTGTCCGACAGGAATGACGGCGCCTGACGCCTGAAGGCGACGCCGGAGCAAGCTGATCGGCGAGCTCCGGCGCCGCACGCGTGATCAGCCGAAGCCGATCGTCACAGACGTCTCACCTGGGCCGGGCGGACACATTCAGGACGTCGATTCCAAGGAATGCAGCCGACCCTGGGTGAGCGCGAAGCGCGGCAGTGCGAGGCCGTGACGCTCGGCGAAGGCGTCGACAACGCGGGCTGCGGCGGCTGTCCGGGCGAGCCCACCCGGGTGGGGAAACCAAGGGAGGAGGTGCCGTTTGGCGGGGAGGGCGCCGGTGGATTCCTCCTGCTCTCCAGAACCGCAGGCGTCGGACGCTTGCGCGGCCTGGCCAAGCCGATGCGGTCTCCTCGGCAGAAGACTGCCGGGCTCCGGCACCGACGGCGCAAAGACAGCCGATCTACTCTCGCCCCGGTAAAGGAGGTCGGGGCCTGGTGGTCCTCTTCTGGTGCTGCATCGGCCTGCCACCATGGACCTGCTGCCCTTCGGTATCGCCCCCTGAGAGGCCGGGCGCCGCAGCGAACACGCGAGCGCTGGTCCCGGAGTACGGTTCTCAGGCCTGCGCAGCCGGTATCCATGACAGATCGGCCATGGAGCGGCGCAGGAAGACGGAGTCTCGCTGCGTAGACGATCCTCGGCTTTGGTACCGCGGCGGGGCGGGGCCACCGCGATCGATCGCGCCTCGGGCTTTGCCGCCCGGTCGGGTTACGGGGTGCTGCCCATCTCCGCGGTGAAGACCTCGGGGTCGCTGTCGAACCCCCGGACCATCTTGTGAAACTCCCATGATGTGGAGGCGTCCCGGGTGAACTCCGCGACCGTTGTGGCGGTGCATCCGGAGACCTGCGCGAAGTTGTCCTCGAGGAGTTCCCTGTAGCCCTCGGCCACGAGCACTCCGGCGTTCGACAGGTCACCGAAGGTTTTGGGGCCGCTGTTCTGGTGGATTGCCACACCCACGACCACCCGTGCGAAGGAGGGGGCGAGGCGATCGAGCTCCAGGGTCATCACTTCGACGTAGCCGAAGCCCTGGCCGGTCTGGCTGTGCCGGCTCATGTTGATGGTGCCGTCCGGTGAGCGGCTGTCGAAGTGGACGATGTACACCGGTCTCCCGTACGGGGCGTCCGCCGAGTAGGTCGTGGCGATGATGTCGAGATGGTGGGGTGGCCGGTTCCAGGGACTTGGGTCCCACTTGAGTCGTACCTCGGCCTTCCGCACGCCCTGGTTGCCGCTGCTCACCGGATTGCTGCCTCTCGCGTATCGAGTCGTGATAGTCCCCGCATGGTCAAGTATGGCTCTCGGGCATCCTGTTGAAGCCTCGGGCGGCAGCTCGCGTATGGGCTCGAGGTGTGCACACGCTTTGGCCGGCGCAGGGGGTTGAGGCGTATGGCGACCTGCGGGGCGGTGCACGACTTGGATCGTCTGCAGTGCCTTGCCTCGTCGGCGGCCCCTGACCGGGGCTGCAACTGGCGCAGCGTTCGCTCAGCACCGCTGGGCGTGAGCATCTGGCTTCTTGGCCGCGCATGCAAGGTTGCAGGTTCGTTCAACGTCACCCGGTCCATGAGAAGCCCCAGTTCAGGGCCTGGGGCTTCCGTTGTGGAAGGCGGCTCTCCGATTTGGAGGAACCCTCCGGGCGGCCGCGGAAGTCTGTGCGTCTGGATGGGGCTCTTTGTGACGGCCGTGTCCGTGTCCGTGTCAGACGGCGGCGATGCCCTCCATGCCGGACTCGTCGAAGGCGGGAAGGCCCTCGGCCGTCGTGACTTTGGTGAGGGAGCCGTTGGCCTCGACGCGGAAGCCGTCGACGGTGCCGGAGACGGCGTTCTGGACGTAGACGAATTTCTCGTCCTCGGTCACGGCGAGGTCGATCACGCCCTGCGAGTTGGCGGAGGGCGGGGTGGCGATACCCACCTCGTTGGTCAGGGCCAGCTTGCCCCGCTTGTCCATGCGGTATCCGGTGACGGTGGAGTTTCCGGTGTTGCCGCCGTAGAAGAAGTCGCCCGCGCGCTCCAGCCAGCACAGGACCTCCTGGCCGCTGGACAGGGGCTGTTGAAGGACCTTCAGCTTGCCTTCGCGCTTCACCTTGTACGTGGTGACGGTGGATTTCTCGGCCTCGGCGACCAGCATCCGCTTCCCGGTCCTGTCGAAGCTGATCGCGAACGGCACGCCGCCTGCCGACTCGTTGACAACGGGTTCGGCGACGGCCGGCAGGCCGTTCGGCTTCATCGGGAAGACCTCGACGGTGTTGTTGCCCTTGGTGGTGACGATCAGATTGCGACCGTCCGGGGCGAATTCGACCTCGCCCGGCGAGGTGTCGAAGCGCGGTGTGTCCTCATTGGCCAGGCCCAGGGACCGGTGGGACCCCTTCAGGGGCTTGAGCCCCTTGCTGGTGATCCTGAAGCCCTGGACGCTGCCCTCGCCGCCGGCGTTCATGACGTACGCGACCGTGCCGTGCACCGCGATGCTGGCCGGGAACTTGCCGCCGGAGTCCACGACGCGCCGGTCCTTGAGCTGTTGCCCTTCGACGCGGAAGGAGGTCACCGTGCCGCTGCCCGCGTTGACGGCCAGCAGCATGCCCGAAGCGTCGTCGTAGACGAGCGAGCCCTGGGAGGCGAGCGAGTCGGTGGGCGCGTCGACCTGGTCACCGCCCTGGCCGCCGGTCGCGAAGGTCCCCGAGGGACTCAATTTGCCGTTGTCGTCCCGCGCGAACACATGGATGGTGTTGCCGTCCAGCTCGTTGCCCTGGACGAAGACCGCATGGTCGGCCCCGGCCGTGCTCCCGGAGTACTGGCTCGCCGAGGCCAGTGACACAGCCACCGTCGCGGCCCCGGCGATGGCCAGGGCCCCGCCGCCGACCACGATGCGCCGTGTCCTGGACTTCACCCGGTGACCGCCATGTATGTCGGCGGACCGGCTCGTGCGACGGTGGGTCTTGCGGCTGTTGTGCATGTCTATGTCCCGTTCCTCTGTGTCGGCGCAGTGCGGTCCACGGCTGTGGACGGCACCAGAGTGGCCAGTGGGAGCGGTGTGCCGATGCGGAACGGTGGCCGCGTCAGACTCTCGTAAGACGGTCCTGGCGGCAGGACGACAGGGCTTCCTGGCGGCGGGCAGGCGACGAAACCTCCTCGCCGGGCGCGGGTTCTCGTGCCCGGCAAGCCCTGTGTTGGCGAATGACCGAGTCACTCGGTCTGAGGACGGCAAGCGTCTTACAGAACTCTTACGCGGCCGTTTCGGATGCCCTCACGCACCTACGCTCGCAGGCATGTCGACCATCCGACGCATGGCTCTCGTCACTGCCGCCCCCCTTGTGCTGGCTGCGGCGGGCATCGCGCATCCGCACGGGCTGTCCCGATCGACGGCCGCGGACTGGACACAGCTGCACATCGCACTGTTGCCGGTCTTTCCGCTGCTCACGGTCGGTCTCCTGGTTCCTTTGTGGCATCGGCCCCGCCTTGGCCTCGCGGGCTTTGCCACCGTGGTGGCCTGGGCGGGTGCCTTCGTCTACGCGGCCTTCTACACCGGCCTCGACGCGGTCGCCGGCATCGCGGCCGGAACCGCGGTCGAGCACGCCGGCGCGACAGCGAGCCTCGGACCGGTCAAGCGCCCGCTCTACGACACGGGTGAGGCGCTGGGGCAGGCCGGCGCCTACGCCCTCATCGGCGCCATCGCGGCCACCGCCGTTGCGCTGCTTGCGAAACACGGCGTCCGAGTACTTCCCGGCACGGCGGTGCTCCTGGCGGCGGGCTGGTCCTTCGTCGACAGCCACATCTTCTGGCCACGCGGCGTATGGACGATGCTCGGCTTCGCCCTGGGCTTCGCGCTGCTCGCCTGGGGGACCGCGGTTGAGCGCCCCACCGGCGAGACCGGCGTGCTGCCCCGCCGCCCAGCGGGCGATCACGGGACCGGAGAGTGACCGTGCCGCAGCCCATGCCGAACAGGTGCAGGACGTCTACCGATCCGGCATCGTGGAGGGCAACGCGACCGCCGGGACCGAGCCCCGGCTGTGGCCGCCTACGACATGACCCTGCTGCACAGCCGTCGCCTCGGCGCCAAGGAACGGGCGCAGAGTCCTCGGCTGGATCGCCGCTCCACGCGTCTTCGACCGCTGCAGGAAGTCGATGCGACCAGAAGGGACATGAGGCAGGTCGCTACGGTGTGGCAGTCGCCGACACTGGGCCCCGGATGACCGGCGTTGGCTGCCGGTAACTCCCGACGGTCTGTGTCAGCTGTCGTCCTGGACGGCGAGGGCGTGGTCCGTTTCGGTGGCGGAACGGACTGGATGGTCGGCTGGGGCAACGGTCGCCGTGGCTCGGACGGCTGCGGTCGCCAGGTATCCGCCGCCGATGACACTCAGTGGACTCGGTGCCGCGGGCTTGTGGTTGTCGCGCTCGTTGGGCCTGCTCATGCTCGACTCCTCGCGGTTCTGCCACCGCCACTCCGGTCCGGTGGCGAGGGGCCAGGCTTGCCGGTTCAGGAGCCTGAGGGGAGTTGGTTGGTCATCGTGTCAACCTCTCGTAAGAACTGGTCCGTACGCCTCCCGCTTCAACTACGTTGACCCGAATCTGCATGGTTCACCATGCATAGGGGCCCGCGTATACGAGCCCGGTCAAGAAGAACGCGACGTCCTGGCGCCCTGGGCCTGCGCAGCGCCGCGATACCGGCCCGACAGCCTCCTGGGACTGGCAGTCATCACGTCAGCGGCAACGGAGGCCGACCCCAGGTACGCACCTGCCCGGCGCCCTGACGTGTCACCGCTGTGATCCTCCGGTGGAGCGGCGTAGCACCACCGCACGCCTGCGAACCGCAGTCGGGGTGAGGGTTGATTCCAGCGTCGCGGGCGTCATCAGCCAACCCAGCCCTCCCGAAGTCGCGGCTCAGCGCGGCGAGTTCTTACGAGAACCTGACGCGACGACCCAATGCCTCCGTCACGGCAGCCCCATGGGCAACTCTGGTTCCTGAACGAGACCTCGACAGAAGCGTCGAGAGCCAGAGAAACCCGCGAGTGAACAGACCAAGCAGGCCCGAGGGGCGAGGGGTGAATGCTTCGCACGACGGCCCAACCGCCCCTTCGTCGGCAACGCGCCCAACAACGGGACCACCTGGCAGGACATCGCTTTCTTCTGGTCCGACCCGCCTCGTGAAGTGGCGTTTCACCCAGAAGAGTTCGGAGGAAAAACATGCGGCGCAACACACGCAAACGATCGAAGACCACGGGCGGCAAGGCGATAGCCGCCGCTGCGGCTCTCACGCTCGGAGCAGGCGGGCTGGTGGCCGTGAACGTGTACGCCTCCGCCCACGAGACATCGGGCGACAACACCGTCAAACAGTCGCCTCAAGGGGGCACCGGCCAAGCTGCGGCCTCGGAGGCCTCGACCATCGACTGCCCCGACGTCGGTAGCCGACTGCAGCAGGTGCCGGACCAGGCCCGGGCCGAGGTCGACAGGGAACTTGCCGCACTGGACAGCCAGGTATCGGAGGCTTACCAGAGGCTGCAGAGTTCAACCCGGGCCATACAGCAGGACAACGGCTTCGCAAACAACGCGATCATTGTCCCCCTCAAGGACAAGCGGGCTGCGACGATCGACCGGATCTCCATTGCCATCGGCAGGGTGGGGAACAAGCCGCAGGGACTCAAGGCACTGGCCGCCTGTACGCTGCGCGCTTCCGGCAACCAGAGGGACACCGGCGGCAACCAGAACGGCCAGGAGCAGGGCCAGGAGAACGGCCAGGGACAAGAGCAGGGCAACGGGCAAGGCCGGCCCGCCAATGGCGGACAGGCAGGCAACGGGCCTGTCGCCGCCGACTTCGTCGACATCACTTCGGTGAAGCCCAACGTGACACCACCCCGAGGGTCGCAGCAGGCCTCCCGGGGGACCTTCGCCACCCAGTGCGGTGTGAACGAGAACAAGCTGTACAACACCGACAACGTCATCGTGGCGCCCGGTGTGGACAACGGCGCTCATCACACGCATGACTACGTCGGCAACCAGGCGAACGACGCGTTCGCCGACAACGACGACTTCGCGGGCGGCGACACGACCTGTCAGAACCAGGGGGACAAGTCGTCCTACTACTGGCCGGTCCTCCGGTTGCAGGACGGCACCGAGGAATTCGACGCCGAGCAGCAGGGCGGCGGCGCCGAGGGCAACGCCGGCAAGATCCTCACCGCATCGCAGGTGACCCTGGACTATGTGGGCAACGCGAGCAGCCAGGTCGTGGCCATGCCCAAGTTCCTGCGGATCATCACCGGTGACGCCAAGGCATTCACCAACGGCACGAAGAACGCCAACGCGGCGTGGAGCTGCACCGGCTTCGAGAACCGCCAGCTGACGGACAAGTACCCGATCTGTCCCGAGGGCAGCAGCCTGGTGAGGACGTCGAAGTTCCAGAGCTGCTGGGACGGCCAGAACGTCGACAGCGCCAACCACCGCGACCACGTCGCGTTCGCCGACCCGAAGACAGGCGCCTGCCCGAGTGGCTTCAAGGCCGTTCCCCAGCTTGTACAGCGGCTGGTCTACGACGTGGACGCACCCAGCCTCAACGACAGCGGCCAGTCCAGCCCGTTCTACGCGGTGGACGGCTTCCCGGAGCAGATGCACAAGCCCATCACGGACCACGGTGACTTCGTCAACGTCTTCGACGAGCAGCTGATGAACAAGATGGTCCAGTGCATCAACACCGGCCGCCAGTGCCAGTGACGACCTGCCTTGAGCACCACGGTGCACGCCGCGGCCGATGGCGGGATCCGGCTGCCCGGTGATGCTGTCCGCACCCTGGACGAAGGTCCGTAACGCCCACCGGCACTCACTATCCGGCCTACGGGGAGCAGGAGTTGCACCATTCCTTCCCGATGCGGCTTCGCGCCATGGGTGTGTGAACACCGCGTGCGTCAGGTCTGGACGGGCGCTTCGCCGCCCGGTCGCGTGGTGGACTGGGGTGTACCGGTGGGCGGTCTGCCGGGTGGGCTGGTCTCGCTCAGGATCACACGCGGGGCCGTCTGCTCCCCGGCCGTACCCTGCTCCTCCTTCATTGCTCTGGCCTCCGCTCTGAGGATGCGTGCCGACTTGCCCGCTGAGCGGGCAAGTTGCTCGAAGAGGGCATGATCCGGTTCCTGGCCGCCTGCCACTGGAGCTGGCGTATCGATGTGGTCGCCGACGCCGCATACCACGGCCGTGCACTGCGTGACCTGCCTGCATCGGTCACCTTCACAACGGGGGTGCTGCCCAACGCGGCGCTCTACGCGCTCGCTCCGCTGCCAACCGGACGGCGCGGGTGGCCCCGCCTGAAGGGCGGGCAGCTCGGCGCGTCGGCCGAACCGGCATCCACGCGGGTGTTCAACCTGCAGGCGGTGGTGCGCTACGGCCGCACCGAGGCGGTGTTCGCCGCCGAGACCACCTGCCTGTGGTGTGTCTCTTCAGCTCTTGCACACCCGCATGGTGAAGGCGGTGCTGCTGCGGGAGGATGCCGCCGACTCCGGCTACGACCTGGCACTGATCTCCACAGACCTCACCGCGTCTGCCGGACAGTTTGGTGGCCCGCTTTGTTACGCCGTGGTCGATCGAGGTGATCGTCGGCGAAACCCGCGGCCTGATCGGTGTCGGCCAGGCCCACCACCGGACCCAGCGGGAGGTCCAGCGCGGGGTGCCATTCGGCCTGCCGTTCCCTCGGCTCCACAGCAGATTTCAGCAGCACCTCGGGCGCGACGACGGCCGCGCCAGTCGGCTGAGCAGAGAATGGTTCCGGCATCGGGCTGCTCTGCGCAGCCTGGCCGGACGTCTGGGCGGCCACTGTCGCGGACGCCTGCGGAACGCCGGACTCCGTCTTGGCGCGGGCAGGACTCGAAGACCATGTTGCTGCCGTCCGCGTCCACCTGGGGCAAGGAGTGCCCTGGGGTCCGGTTCCCGCCCGGAGAACCCGTCGGCCAGCTGCCGCCGGTCTGGCAGGGGTCTCTTCCGACAGGGTCGGAAAAACACCACCCAGCGCCTCCTCGGCGGGCGCGAGCTCCGGGTCCAACGGGGGCCGGGTGGTCAAGGCACCGAAAAGTCTGCTGCTGTCCGGCCTGCCATCTGTTTTCTCCTTCGGAAAGGACGTCGCGGGCGTCGGCCGGTCAGTCGCGTTGCCGGCGGGCACGCAGAGTGGCCCAGTGGCGCAGGCGCTCGGTGATCTGGGCTTCGTAGCCGTTGCGGGTGGGCTGGTAGTACGTCTCGCGGTCCATGTCGTCGGGGAAGTAGCCGTCACCGGAGAAGCCGTCGGCTGTGTCCGGGTCGTACTGGTAGTCCTTGCCGTAGCCGAGGTCTTTCATCAGCCGGGTCGGGGCGTTGAGGATGTGGGCGGGCGGCATGAGTGAGCCGGTGTGCCGGGCTGATCGGTGTGCTGCGTTGAAGCCGCGGTAGACGGCGATGGACTTGGGGGCGGTGGCGAGGTAGACGACGGCCTGGGCGATCGCGAACTCGCCCTCGGGGGAGCCGAGTCGCTCGTACACGTCCCAGGCGGCGAGTGCCTGCTGGATAGCGTCGGGGTCGGCGAGGCCGATGTCCTCGTTCGCGAAGCGGACCAGGCGGCGGGCCACGAACAGCGGGTCCTCGCCACCGTCGAGCATGCGGGCGAGCCAGTACAGGGCTGCGTCCGGGTCGGAGCCGCGCATCGACTTGTGCAGCGCGGAGATCAAGTTGTAGTGGCCCTCCTGCGCCTTGTCGTACAGCGGGGCCCGCTGCTGGATGTGATGGGCGAGCCCGGCGGTGTCCAGGGTGGTTTCGGTGTCCGGGAGGGCTTGGAGCTGTTCGGCCATGTTGAGGAGGTAGCGGCCGTCGCCGTCCGCCATGGCGATCAGGGCGCGGCGGGCGTCGTCGTCCAGGGGCAGATGGTGGCCGGTGAGCTGCTCGGCGCGGTCGAGGAGCGTGGACAGTGCGGCTTCGTCGAGGCGTTTGAGGACGAGGACCTGAGTGCGGGAGAGGAGGGCGCCGTTGAGTTCGAAGCTCGGGTTCTCCGTGGTGGCGCCGATCAGGGTGACGGTGCCGTCCTCGACGTAGGGCAGGAAGCTGTCCTGCTGGGCACGGTTGAAGCGGTGGATCTCGTCGACGAACAGCAGGGTGCCCTGGCCGATGCCGCGTCGGCTTCGTGCGGTGGCGAAGACCTTGCGCAGGTCGGCCACGCCGGAGAAGGTGGCCGACACCGGCTCGAAGGCCAGGTTGCCGGCGTCCGCGAGGAGCCGGGCGATGGTGGTCTTCCCGACGCCGGGCGGGCCCCACAGGATGGCGGAGCCGAGGCGCTGCTGGGCGACCATGCGGCCCAGCGGGGCGTCCCGGGCAAGGAGGTGCTCCTGCCCGACGACATCTTCCAGCCGGGTGGGGCGCAGGCGGTCGGCGAGGGGCCGGGCAGGCTCCTCGCCGAAGAGCGGCAGGGTCGCTTCGGTCGGTTCCATCGGTCTCTCGGGCCGCAGGCGGACGTGTGCGGACGTGGCCAGCCGTGCACGGGGCACTGACAGGCGTCGGCTCAGCCGATCGTGGGGAAGCTCGCGGCGTTCATCGGGCACCAGGGCGGTCTCGCCGCGGCAGCCGCTCGACGGCCAGGTCGTAGGAATCCTCGACCGCGTCGGTGACCAGCCGCTCGGTGATGCCGGGACCAGGACCGAGGGAGATCCAGTGGCGTTTGTCGAGGTAGCGGCCCGGTGTGATCGAGGCGTAGGCGCGTACGTGAGCGCGGGCGTGTTCGGGTTCGCACTTGACCGTGACGATCTGGTCGTCCGGGTCGTCGGTGACGATCAGGAACACCTTGCCCGCGACCTTGTACACGTCGAGTCCCGGGGTGAAGGGGTAGCCGTGGCTGACGTCGGGGAGGGCCAGGGCCGCCTGGCGGGCGGTGTCCTGGAGCCGGTCACCGGCCGCGTTCACCGGGCCGCCCGGGTGCCGGTGCCGTAGGTGTGCGGGTCGACGGGCCGCTCGGCCCTGGGCAGATGGGCGACGACGAGCCGGTAGGAGTCGGTGACGAGTTCCTCGATCTGCTTCTTGTCGACGCCTTCTCCGCTCTCCAGGGTGATCCAGTGCTTCTTGTTCATGTGGTAGCCGGGGGTGATGTGGCTGTACTGCTGCCGCAGGGCGTGGGCCTCGCCGGGGTCCGCCTTGAGGATCACGACGGGACGCCCGGGGACCTCGGTCATCAGCATGAACACCTTGCCGCGTACCTTGTAGACCTCCCAGTCGGGGCCGAAGGGGTGCTCGAGCTGGGCTCCGGGGAGTTCCTCCGCGCAGTCGGTGGCGGTCTTGTGCAGGGCCAATTCGTTCATGGGTAGTGGGCCTTCTCAGGTGGTGACGGACTGTGGCAGCGAAGGAGGCGGAGGGTGCGCCGTGCGGGCGCAGTGGCACGTCCCATCCTTGCGTCGAAGCCGACCGGAAGGGCGGTAGACTGCGGGCACACGATGGTCGACAAGCGACACTCCGGGCCGAGCAGGCAGGCCGGACCAGCTGCGGTTCCGCTGTACGGTTTCCAGCCCCCGGTCGGTACTCCGTACGGCCTTGAGGTGAGTACCGTCGAGGATTTCTTCGCCCAGCACGACGACTGGCCGTGGAACCCGCCCCGTCCGGGCCGTGCCACCTTCCACTACCTGATCCTGGTCACCGAGGGTGAGCTGCGGCACGACGTCGACTACGTCACGCGGACCGTCGCCCCCGGCCAGTGGCTGTGGGTGCGTCCCGGGCACGCGCAGTGCTGGCATCCGCCCGGCGCGGCCCGCGGCCCGTTCATCCTGTTCGAACCGGGCGTGCTGCGGCCCGACCTCGCCCGTCTCCTTGCCCCGCTCACCGCGCACGAGGCCCCCGCCGTACTCAGCCCGCACCCCGACGACACCGCCTGGCTCCAGCAGACGGCACTCCAGCTCCTGGACGAACACCGCGCACTGGGGCGCCGCCCCCTCGACGTCCACCACGCACTGCGGCGCAGCCTGCTCGAATCGCTGCTGCTGCGCCTGGCCAACTCCCCGGACATCGCCCCCATCGGCACGGCCGCGGCCGGCACGGGCCGTGCCGACAGGTACCGACGCTTCCTGGACGCCTTGGAGCTGCACTTTCGCGAGCTGCACCAAGCCGCGGACTACGCCGGGCTGCTCGGCTGTTCGGTCCGCACTCTCAGCCGTGCCGCCCGGGACGCCACCGGCAAGGGGGTACGTGAACTCATCGACGAGCGGCGCCTCCTGGAAGCCCGGCGCCTGCTGGGAGCTGCCCGGTGGGATGCCCGGACGGTGGCCGTCCACCTCGGCTTCACCGACCCCGCGAACTTCGGCCGCTTCTTCCGCGACCGCACCGGCCTCACCCCGGCCGCCTACGCGGCCCGCGAAGCGAGGTCCGACACTTGACGGAAACGCGGCGGACGCCCCTTGGCCGTCAAGACGCAATGGCTGACTTCGCAGTCTGCGCGTTGTCGCATCGCTCACCTGTCGAGAGCCCGCCGGATGAACTCCTCGCGGGTCGCGTTTGAGGCACGCGGCACAGCCGCATGATCTGCCGTCATGCCGGACCCGTGGAAGCCTCCGCCCCACATGTGGAAATCGACGCTCACGCCCGCCTCGGACAAGCGGCCGGCGTAGATCAGGATCTCGTCGCGGAACCCCTCCGCCGAGCCGGTGTCGATGTACGTGCGCGGCAGTCGGCTGAGGTCCTCGGCGCGGGCCGGCGCGGCCTACTGCGACACCTCCGGGCCGCCGGGCCGGGTGACGACGACCGCCCGCATCGTCGCCGGTGCGGCGTCGCCGACTGCTGTCGGTTGGCTCATACCGAGTTCCTCACTCTGTTTCGCCCCCTTGGTGCGCTATTCCGGATACCGTCCCGCCAGCCGTCAGGGACGGTCGATGCCCTCCCACAGGCCGAGGGCCTGCTGGTAGTGGGCGGTGACCTCGAAGGGCGGGTTGCCGACGCTTCCCGAGGTGGGTTTGTCCGTGACGGCGGGCCACAGACGGGACTGCTCACCGGTGGCGAAGTCGAGCACGATGTCGCGGATCCGCGTGTCACGCTCGGCCTGTTCGGCGCTGCGGCCCGGCTGTTCCTGGCCGACCAGGGCGTACATCTCGGTGCCGTGCACCGCGGGCGCGCCCTCGGCGGGCCCGATCATCAGGAGATGGGCGTTGCCGCCCGCGGCGGCGTGCGCCAGGGCGCCGCGGGCGGCCGGGAGCCCGAAGAGGTAGTCCGCCATGACCGCGGCGCGGACCTCGGCCGGGGTACGGCCGCCCTGGTCGTAGGCGTCGACGATCTTCTTCGCGCGGGAGCGGGAAATACGCCACCCCGCGACCTCGTCGAGGACGCGGTCGAGGGTGTGCGGGTTGAAGCGGTCGAGGTCGTTCGCCACCCACCACCCCATGTCGTCACTCGCCATGCTCAGCAGCACGTCGACATCGCGGTGCGCGCCCGAGGCGAGGACGTCCATGGGATGGGCGTGCACCACCGCGCCGGGCTGTCCGATGTCCAGGACGACGCCGGTGGCCTTGTTGTCCACCCCGCCGCGGACTCCGAGGTCCGTCGGGGCGACCTTGCGCAGGGCGTCCCTCAGGGAGACCGCGTCGAGGTCGAGCAGCTTCTCCGGGTTGTCCGCGACGCCGAGTTCGGTGACGAACAGGTGCGCGAGCTCCTCGGCCCACCAGGCCGGGACGCTACGAGCGGGCCCGCCGGAGAACCCGGCCAGTCGCCGGTACAGGCCGTCGGCGGAGGAGGCGCCGAGCAGACCGAAGGTGGAGTAGGCGCCGGCGCTGTGGCCGTAGACCGTGACCTGGCCGGGGTCGCCGCCGAAGTGGGCGATGTTCCGCTTGACCCAGGTCAGCGCGGCGATGACGTCCTGCAGGAAAAGGTTGCTGGCCTGGGCGAGCCGCCCGCCGTATTGCGAGAGCGAGAGTGCGCCCAGGGCGCCGAGCCGGTAGTTGACCGACACGCTCACCACGCGCCCCGTCGCGGCGAGACCGGAGGCGTTGGAGGTGATCTGGGCGTTCGCGCCGTACTCGAATCCGCCGCCGTGGATGTACACGGTCACCGGGAGCGCCTGGTCGGCCGGTTGCTCGGGGGCCCATACGTTCAGGTTCAGGCAGTCCTCGCCCATCCCGCTGTCCGCTTCGAGCCAGTCGCCGCTGTCGGGCTGGACAGAGACGACGCCCTTGCGGTCATAGGGTCGGTCTGGATCGAAGTCCGCGACCACGGGGCGGCGATACCGCTCGGCGGTGGCGTATGGGATCCCCCACCAGGACCGAACCCCTGTTGCAGTCGGAGCCTTGGGAGCGGTACCGGTCATCGCATGCCCTTCCAGCGCGGTTCGTGCGTTCGCGCGGTGCTTCGGCGGCTGGTTACTCGCGGTGACGTCTCCCATCGTTTCCCGGGATCCGACAAAACGCCCGGCGGGTGGCGGTCACTCGGTGGTCATCAGGTGACACTTCCTTGCTTCTCTTCTTCTCGTAGCCCAGGCCGCCCAGGGGAGGCCCGGGGTCTGCCATCAGCGGGCGCGTTGGACCCTGGAAAGCCAGCCGAGCAGGCACTGCATGGCGTCACCGGTGAGCTGCCGCTGCGGTCGAGCAGCAGTCATGCGGCATACGACAGAAGGACTGGTCGTTCGATCACCCGTCTGCGGCGGCCCAGTCTGCGCCGGGACGGCCTGCAGTCCCAGCGCAGACAGCCAGTTGCCGGCAGCGCATGCCCTCCCGGGCCGCTTCAGACTTCAGCACCGACGAGATCCGCTCGGCATCCCCCGCAACCGCGCGATCTCCTCCCGGTCCTTCCTTCCCCTGGCCTCAACAGCCCGAGCACCGACGCAACCAGCGACCTCCACGAGCCAGGTGAGCGGACGAACCACACCCATCTCTCTCTTCACGAGCGGCAGTTCATTCCCACACACCCGAACTAAACGATCACGTTCGGAGAGCGGATGGCGTCTCAGTCACGCAGCCCACAACGGAAAAGGGACACGATGGGTCACCGCAACGCGACACGCGTCAAAGGCCCAGACCTGGTGCAAAGCGACACGACCTGCGAGGGGCACGGTGTCTGCCGACACAAGCAAGGCGTTGAGGGGGCGTCGAACCTCGAGAACAGGCAGGACAACAACATCCGCACTGCTGTATCGCCGCTTCACCTGCACCTGGTCACAGCGGACGCACTCAAGAGGTGACCACCTACTCTCGACGGACCCGTCTGAGTAAGTCTCGCGTTCGTCGTACCGGTCGGGTGGCAGAGCCTGGCCTTCCGCATCAGTCTCCTCAGGGTGGTGGCCGGGGGCGGCACCTGAATCTGGGAGAAGCAGGAGACCGCTTCGGGAAGTGGGCGGAAGTCTGGCGATTGGCTTCATGGAAGCTTCATGTGCTGAGCCGTACGTGCTTTATGAGGCGGCTGTTGTCTGACGGTCATGCACGTACTCCTCGTCCCGCCGGTGGACAGCGTTGATCACCTTGCTGTGCGGCACTTGACGACGGCGGTTGACACCGCGCTGTCCGGTTCCGTTGTGATCGGCGCGTTCCTTCGTCCGGGGTCAGCGAAGCACGCGGACTCTGCTGGGCAGGAGTGCGGCGATGACGCGCTGCATGAAGGAACCGCCTGCCTGTTCACCAGGGCAGCGGCGGCGGGGCCGGCGGCGTTGCCCGCGGGTCCGCCCCACAGCCGACTGTCGGCCGGCGCGGCTACGTCGGCGCCATGGGGTTCCGCGCATGAGCGCCGGATCGACCTGTTGGTGACAACTGGCCCGGCCGAGGAGCGACTTGGCCGCTTGCGCTCTCTGATGGGCCCGGACCGCGCCCGCCCGAGGAGAGAGCGGTCTCCATTGCGGCGGGGACCTTCGCTGCCCTGAGCGGGCCCTACCCGGCCTGGCGACGGCGCCATGACGCACGCACATACGACCTGACTCGCACACAGAACGAAATGGGGAACTGGAAATGAACCTGGGACGGAACATCTCGCGTCGAAGGATGATCGAAGGAGCATCGGCCGCGGCGCTCGTCACGGCGGCTGCGGCCACGGTGCCTGCTGCCATGGCCAGTCCGGAGTCGGCAGTGTCCGGCCCGGGGCTGCCGAAGGGCAACTGGCGTATCGATACCCACGCGCACTACTCGCCCGACGTGTACAACGACTACCTGAAGCGCTACGGCCTGCTCGGCGCCATTACCGGGGCGTACGGTCCGTGGTCGGTCGAGCGGCACCTGGCCTTCATGGATCAGTACCGGATCCAGGCCAGCGTCCTGTCGTTCGGCGACCTGCAGGTCACCGTCGGCCCGGTCGACGACCGGCGCGCCACCGCACGCGCGGTCAACGACTGGGCCCGCGACCTCGTGCAGACCCGCGGTGACCGATTCGGGATCTTCGCGGTCACCCCGATGCCCGACATCGAGGGCTCGGTGGCCGAGGTGGACCGCGCGCTCGGCGAGCTGGATCTCGACGGCATCTGCCTGCTCACCAACTACAAGGGCACCTACCTGGGGGACCCTTCGTTCGCGCCTCTGTACGAGATCCTCAATGACCGCGGTGCCTACGTCTACGTCCACCCGACGGGTCCGGAGACGAACCCGGCTCCGAAGCTCTGCTTCGGCCCGGACATCCCGGCCGGCAACAACGTCTTCGAGTACACCTTCGACGCGACCCGTGCGATGACGAGCCTGATCTACAACGGTGTCCTGCGGGATTACCCGAACATCCGCTGGCACTTCACGCACAGCGGCGGGGCCCTGCCGTTCCTGGCCTACCGGCTCGCGACACGGCACTCGGCCTTCCCGCCGTTCAATGAGGTGCTGCCGGAAGGCCCCCTCAAGTACATCAAGCGGATGTTCTTCGACGATGCACAGGCGTTCACCGCGGCGCAGTTGGAGCCGCTGTCGTCGCTGGTGCCCGACGACCACATCATGTTCGGCAGCGACTGGCCCGCGACCCGCCACCTCTACGCGGCCGACAACGTCGAGACGATGCCCTTCCTCAAGGGCAGCTTGCCGAATCTCAAGGCAGGCGACCCCGAACCGACCGTCGACGAGGTCTACAGTCGGCCCCAGCGGATCGCTCTGGAGCGGAACAACGCCCTGGAGCAGTTCCCGAAGCTGAAGGCGCGTATACGCCGCGCCGGCTCGCGCTGAGCCGCGACTGCGGGCCAAGCCCGCCGCCCGCTGCTCCGCCGACGGGGCGCGGGCGGTGCTCCGTGTAAAGGTCGGCGCGGCCGGCGGAGGGGTCGTCGACGGAAATCGACGTCGCTTGCCGGGCGAACGTGGCCCGCAGGATGGGGAAGCCGGTTTGCGCAGGTCCGCTCCGTACGTGGCGGGTCGTCGCTCCTGCCGCAGCGAGACCACCGCGGCAGTACAAGCCCGGCTCCTGTGGGCGGTGTCGGGGGAAGTCAACCTTCTCGTGCATGCCAGGCCGTGCACCGGGCTGACGGCATCGGCGTGGAAGCCGTGAACGCCTTGGTGGCTTCAACCGTGTGTCTGCCACGGTCTCACTCTTGTGGTGTGTTCCACAGCTCCCGGCGTTCGGCCCATTGCGGTGGTGGGCCTGGTGTGGCGGTGCGCTCTGCGGCCGGGGTACGCAGCCCGGCGAGGACCAGGTCGAGGTGCCGCGAGCCTGGTCACCCTGGAAGCCATGGCCGCGGGCAAGCCCGTCGTCGCGGCCGACGCGATGGCCCTGCCTCACCTGGTCCACCCCGGCCGCAACGGCTACCTCTTCCCGCCCGGTGACGTGCGCGCCCTCGCCGACCGCCTCATGGAACTGCTCGACGACCCCGCGGCCCGGCGGCCCGGCGCCGGATGGGCGAGGCGGGCCGGGAGATCGTCACCGAGCACGACATCCACCGTACGCTGGCCACATTCGAGGCCCTCTACCTCCACGCCGCCGGTCACCCCGCGGCCAAGACGACCCTCCCCCTTCCCACCTCGGCGATGGAAAGCGAGCACGATGAGTACGCAGCGCGTTCTGGTCGTCGATGACGAACCCAAGATCCGCATGACCGTGCGCGGCTACCTGGAGGCGGACGGGTTCCACGTCGTCGAAGCTGCGGACGGACCCTCCGCCCTGCAGGCGGTCACCCGTGACCGGCCGGACCTCGTGGTGCTCGATGTGATGCTCCCCGGGCTGGACGGATTTCAGGTCCTGCGCCGCATCCGGGAGGCGAGCCAGATCCCGGTCATCATGCTCACCGCCCGGGACGAGGAGGTCGACCGGCTGATCGGCTTCACCACCGGCAGCGACGACTACGTCACCAAGCCGTTCAGTCCCCGTGAACTGGCACTACGGGTACGCGCCATCCTGCGGCGCACCGACAGCCGCCCCGAAGCGGCCCACGAGGACGCCGCGCTGCGCTTCGACGGGCTGACCATCGATCCCGAGACACGGACCGTCCTCGTCGATGCCGACCGGACGGTGGAGCTGTCCGCTCTCGACTTCGATCTGCTGTTCGCAATGGCCCGAGCCCCCGGGCGGGTCTTCACCCGGCGCGGACTGCTGACCCACGTGTGGGGCGAGGACTTCTTCGGCGACGAGCGCGTCGTGGACGTACACATCCGTACTCTGCGGCGCGCACTGGGCGATGAGGCGAGCGCACCCCGGTTCGTCGGCACCGTCCGCACCATCGGCTACCGGTTCGTCGGGCGTCCTGCCTGACGGCCAGGAAGGATGCCCAGCCATGCCACCCCCCAGCCTCCCGGCCTACCGCACATATCGTGCGCGGCTGCGCCGAATCCAGCAGCGGATGTCGCTGCGCAATCGGCTGGTGCTCTCGCACGTCATGGTGCTCCTCCTGGCACTGGCGGCCATGGCGGCGATCAGCGCGCTGATCGAGGTGTGGCTCGGGCTGGACGACATCGAAGGCGACGTGGTCCTGCAGATCGGCCTCTTGTTCGGACTGGGCGCGGCTTTCCCGGCGTCCGTCGCCCTGTCCCGGTTTCTGCTGCGTCCCCTCGACAAGGTGCGCGCCGCCACGCGCCGGCTCGCCGAGGGACACTACGACGACATCCTCGAACTCCCCAGCGAGCCGGGCCTGGCGGCGCTGGTCGAAGACGTCAACACGCTGGCGGCAGCCCTCGCCGACACCCAACGCCGCCGCGCCCGGCTCATTTCCGAGGTCGCCCATGAGATGCGGACCCCCATCACCCTCCTACGCGGCCAGATCGAGGGCGTGGCCGACGGCATCTTCATCCCCGACGAGGCGATGTTCGCCTCCCTCGCCGACGACCTTCACCGGCTGCAACGCCTGGCGGGCGACCTCTCCAGCCTGTCCCGGTCGGAGGAGGCCGCCTTCGATCTTCACCGCAAGCCCACCGACGTGGCCACGCTGGCACGGGCCACAACCGAGCGACTGCGCCCCCAGTACGACGACCAGACGGTAGCCCTTGCCGTGGACGCAGGCACACCAGTCGGCACCTTCTGCGACCCGGACCGGATCACCCAGGTCCTGGTGAACCTGCTCGGCAACGCACTGGCCGCATGCGATCCGCATGGGCATGTGGCGCTGTCCGTGCACACCGAACCGTCTCCCGGCCACCACGTGATCGTCCGCGTCATGGACGACGGCATCGGCATCGCCGAACACGACGTCGAGCGCATCTTCCACCGCTTCGAACGCCTCGAACATCCCGGCCGACCCGCTGCCGCCGGCGGCAGCGGCATCGGCCTGACCATCGCCCGGGGTATCGCCCGAGCCCACGGCGGAGACATCACCGCGGAGTCCGCTGGGCTGGGCAAGGGAGCAACGTTCACCTTGCGCCTACCGCAGAAACCCGCCCCAGAGAGCGGCATGCCTCAGGCTCCCGCTGACTCCTTGGACCCATCGACCCCGGAGCGGCGGTGATGAGCGGGTCGGGGTCGTGAACGACGCCGAGCAGTGCGCACTCAGTGCATGTCGCCGACCTCGGGGACGGTGAGGGCACGTGCGGCTGCCGAAGCGCGTGACACGGCCAGTGTCCCGGGAATCGCTCGGTCCGCAGGCCTTCCCCGTGCGCGGTCAGCAGACCCCACTGCGCGTGAGCGGGCGTCAGACGCTCCTCCGGCAGGGGGTGTCCCCACGGTGGTGATGCGCATGTGACGGGGAGTATCCGGTGATCGTGTATCAGGAGTTCGGCCGCTACGAGGTCCTGCGGCTCGCGGAGACCGAGGAGCCGAGCGTCCACCTGGCCAGGTCCGGCTGAAGGCCATGGCCCTCGGCGTCAACAGTGTGGACCACAGTGTCCGCTGCGGCTGGCTGCATCGCTTGTTCCCCGTGACCTTCCCCGTCACTCTGGGCTCGGAAGCGGTCGGCATCGTCGACCGGGTCGGTGAGGGCGTCACCCACATCTCGGTCGGGGACGGGGAGTGGGCGCCAGCGTGGAGAGCCGGCTTCATGGAAGCTTCATACGCCCAGTGGTACGTGCTTTATGAGGCGGCTGTTGCCTGGAGGGCATGCAGGTCTTCCTCGTCCCGCCATCGACCGCCGTTGATCACCATGCTGTGCGGCACCTGACGACGGCGGTTGACATCGCACTGTCCGGGTCCATCGTGCTCGGCGCGCTCCTTCATCCGGAGTCCAGCGGGCACGGGGATCCGGTGGGGCACACGCTCAGCGAGCACGCGCCGTATGAAGGAACCGCTGGCCTTTTCACGGCCGGTGCGGGGGCAGCGGCGGCGTTGCTCGCGGATCCGCTACACAGCCGACTGCCAGCGGCACCGGCTGCCTTGGGCGTCGGGTGCGCCGGACTCGCGCTCAGCCCTAGATCTGCTCGTGATCCCGACGCCGTCGCCCGACCCGGACACGGCGGGGCGGAACTTCGAACTGACGCTCACCGGCCCCGAGACCAAGTGGCCGATCGTCGGACTGTTCAGTTCCCGATCCATCCCTGGTAAGCCGTCTGGCCGAGGTGCGCTCGCCCACGGTCTCGCCAGGTGGGCGAGGCACAGGCGGCTCCATGGAGTCCCAGATGAACCGCGTAACGATCTGAAGGAACGTGAGAGTGGAACAGACCATGATGGCGGTCCGCCTGTTCGAGCATGGCGGGCCCGAGGTGCTCAAGTACATCGAGGCGCCGATTCCCGAGGTCGGCCCCGATGACATCCTGATGCGCGTGCATGCCACGGCCGTCAACAGCTGGGACCTGCGCTACCGCTCGGGCAACCTGCCGCAGCCCCTCCCAGGGCGGCCGCCGTGGCCTGTGCCGTTCCAGCTCGGCCGGGACGCGGCTGGTGAAATCGTCGCCACCGGCGAGAACGTCACCACGTGGCGCCCCGGCGACAGGGCGGTGCAGCTTCCGCACCCGCCGTGCCGTAACTGCGCCCTGTGCGTACGCGGGCTCGAAAACCTGTGCATCGACACCGCCTACCCCGGACACCAAGTCTTCGGTGGATACGCCCAGTACGTTGTGCGTCGCCAGGACGCGATCCTGCCCATCCCCGACGGCGTCGACTTCGAGACAGCCGCAGCCACCATGTGGACCTACACCACCCCGCTCAACTGTGCGCGGCAGGCACCTGTCGGTCCTGGCGACACGGTGGTCATCACCGGCGCCAGCGGCGGGATGGCGATCGCCTGCGCACAACTGGCGAAGCTGAGCGGAGCCACCGTCATCGGCACGACCACCAAGCCGGACCGCGACGAAGCGCTCAGGAAGCTCGGCTACGACCACATCGTGCACTCCACCGATCCCCGACTGCCGGCACAGGTCAGGGAGCTGACGCGCGGTCTGGGCGCCGACGCCGTCTGGGACTGTGTCGGCGGCAACGACTTCTTCCAGCTCTCCCTTTCCTGCATACGCCTCGGCGGCACTGTCATCGTCCTGGGCACACCGACCGACCAGGGATCCCGGCTCGAGCTGGACGCACTCGCCCTCATCGGCGGGCAGGTGAGGATCGCCAGCGTACGCGGCGCGACCCTGCGGGACCAGCAGCTGTGCCTGGAACTGCTGGCGGACGGAAAGATCAACCCGATCATCGACCGGGCCTTTCCCCTGGCAGAGGCAGCCCAAGCCCACGCATTCCTGGAAAGCCACCGACAGACCGGCAAAGTGCTCCTCCTGCCATGACACCCGGGTCGATTGCTGACGCCCGCAGAAGGCGCGTTGAGCACGCCGTCCTCGACCCTGAACGGGACTCCAGTGACTGGAGAGATGGGGGTCAAGGGAGCGCACTACGGAGGCCCGTGCCCGAGGTGGACAAGGGACAAGCAGCAAACCCTGTCCACAACGGCTGTTCCACATGCCGCCCTGGGACGTTCTCGCCAGCGACGAGGCCCACCGCACGGCCGGCAACCTCCCCAAACCCTGGGCGCTGCTGCTGGCCACCAGCAGGTCTTCGCCCACCACCGGGTTGGTCGTCGCCGCCCGGGAGCGCAACGCCATCCCCTCCGGACGGCGGCGGCGCCGGCGAGAGAGACGGCAAGGCTGGCCGGGAGCCCTGGCGTGATGACGGGTGTGTGCCGAGCCCGGCTTTCTCCAGCTACACGATCTCCTCGACGGCCCTTTGAGGGTTGTTCCCGGCGTACTCAAGAGTGGTGGCCAGTTCCATGGGCTTTCCTCTCCGCGTCGTCCGTTCCCGGGAACACCGGCATGCGCGAGGCGGAAGCTGGTCCGGTACGGCTGGTCATCGCTCCCCGGCCAGTGTGGTGCGAGCGAGGCAGCCGGGAAAACAGAAATCAAGTGCCTGCTTATTGAGGCCCTGGGTCATCACCGGTGTCTGGCGGGGATGTTCCCTGCGGCTCAGGCCGCCGGCGCCGCTCAGCCACCGGATCTTTGCCTCCTGGTGATTCCACGATCTGTTGGGCGACGAGCCCAGCTGTGCGCACGGGCGCAGCGCCGGCCTTCGTCAGCGGCGGACACACAGTGCGTAAGGACCTCAAGCGACGTCATCAGCCGGCCGAGGCACCGACGCCTTGTGAGGTCTGGACGCGCCTTCTCGCCCGAAACAGGCTCTCTCGCACAGCGGCAGTGGCCGCCCGGTCCACCGACGCGGGCGTCATCGGCGGGGAAGCGCTGTCCTGCTTGCCCCCACACCCACGCCGCAGATGACGTAACCACGCCTCGGCCCTTGGGGGGAGAGAACGATCGGGGGAGGAAAGTCTCCCTGCCACAGGCGTGACTGGCGATGCCAGACTGCCGGGCATGACCGGCCGCGGCTTGATCCGCACGGTCGTCCAGGTCCTGCGGCGACGACGGTCCCGCTTCCTGCCGTGCCGCTGCGCGCGGCGTGATCCGTCCGCGATGCGAAGGCGTTACCCATGTCTACTGAAGTCCCCGAGTCTGCCGTTCCACCCCCCGCCGGAGCCGGCGAGTCCTCGCCTGCTCCCAGCCGGCGCACCTTCATCGCCACCACTGGCGCGGTCGGTGGTGCGGTCGTTGCGGGCAGTGTGATCGGAGGGACATATCTTCTCGACCCGGAGGAGGCGCCCCCCGCCGATACGTCGCCCTCCAGCCGTGTGTCCCTGACCGTGAACGGCACCCGGCGCACGGTCACCGTCGACAACCGCACCTCGCTGCTGGATCTGCTGCGCGAGCACTTCGAACTGACGGGCTCCAAGAAGGGCTGTAACGCCGGGGCCTGCGGAGCGTGCACGGTCCTGGTCGACGGGCAGCGGGTGAACTCCTGCCTCACATTGGCGGTACGCCTGGAGGGCGCCCAGGTCACCACGGTCGAGGGCCTGGCCGACGGCGACCAACTCCACCCGCTGCAGCAGGCGTTCGTCGACCAGGACGCCTTCCAGTGCGGCTACTGCACCCCCGGCCAGATCATGTCCGGGGTGGGCTGCATCAAGGAGGGGCACACCGGTTCGCCGGAGGAGATCCGGGAGTGGATGAGCGGCAACATCTGCCGCTGTGGCTGCTACGTGAAAATCGTGCGGGCCCTTGAGCAGACCGCCGGCCGGAGTTAAGGAGCCGCTGACATGTATCCCTTCTCCTTCACGAAGGCCGCGAACACCCGCGAGGCCCTCAACGCGGGCCGCCACGGCGGCCGGTACATCGCCGGCGGTACCACGCTCGTCGACCTGATGCGCGAGACCGTCGAGCGTCCCGAAACCCTGGTCGACATCCGTGACCTGCCGATGCATGAGGTCCAGGTCGCCGAGCGCGGTGGCTTGCGCATCGGCGCGCTGGTGACCATGACCGAGGCCGCCGCCCACCCCAAGGTGCGCTCGCTGTACCCCGTCATCTCCCAGGCGCTGGAACTGAGCGCTTCCGCCCAGCTGCGGAACATGGCCACCATCGGCGGCAACATTATGCAGCGCACCCGCTGCACCTACTTCCGCGACGTCACCGCCG
The DNA here is from genome assembly GCF_027270795.1 of Streptomyces sp. ActVer. Taxonomy (NCBI): domain Bacteria; kingdom Bacillati; phylum Actinomycetota; class Actinomycetes; order Kitasatosporales; family Streptomycetaceae; genus Streptomyces; species Streptomyces sp. ActVer. The sequence continues at coordinate 8,470 of NZ_JAPWHT010000055.1, read as the reverse complement.
ACTGCAACAAGCGTGAGCCCGGCTCGGGTTGCGCCGCGCTGAAGGGCTTCAACCGTACGCACGCGATCCTCGGGACGTCCGACGCCTGCGTGGCCACCCACCCCTCCGACGCGGCCGTGGCATTCGCCGCGCTGGAAGCACGGGTGCACCTGCTGGGCCCGGACGGAGAACGCCAGATCCCCTTCGCCGACTTCCTGCTGCGACCGGGCAACACCCCCAACCGTGAACAGACCCTGAAGCAAGGTGAGTTGATCACCGCAGTGGAGGTTCCCGCGCTGCCGAGCCCGCTGAAGTCCGGCTATCTGAAGGTGCGAGACCGCCAGTCCTACGAGTTCGCCCTCACCTCGGCGGCGGTGGCGCTGCACGTGGGCGGCGGAGTGATCCGGGAGGCGAAGGTCGCCGCCGGGGGAGTGGGCACGGTGCCGTGGAAGCTGCCCGCCGTTGAGCGGCATCTCGTCGGCGAGCGCCCCTCGGAGTCGTTGTGGACGGCCGCTGCCGCCAAGGCGGCGGAAGGCGCTCGTCCCCTTCAGCACAACCGGTTCAAGGTCGAGTTGCTGAAACGGACCGTGGAACGTCAGCTGCGCGTCGTAGGAGGTACCAAGTGAGTCCCCAGCCGCAGGCAGCCGTGGGCGCGCCGCTGTCGAGGGTGGACGGCCGGCTGAAGGTCACCGGCAAGGCGGTGTACGCCGCCGAACACGACGTCGACGGAGCGGTGCACGCCGTGATCGTCGACGCGAGCATCGGCCGCGGCCGCGTCACCTCGATCGACACCGGCGCCGCCGAAGCCCATCCGGGCGTGCTGCGGGTCATCAGTCACCGCAACGCGCCGAAGCTGCCGTACCGCGACAACGCCGGGTCCAACAACATGCCGGGCCGACGACTTCGCGTCTTCCAGGACGACAAGGTCCTCTTCCACGGTCAGCCAGTCGCCGTCGTGATCGCCACCACGCTGGAGGCCGCACAGCACGGCGCGAGCCTCGTCAAGGTCGGCTACGACGCCGAGCGGCCCTCGACCGACCTGCACGACGCCGAGCGGGACAAGCCGACGAACTACGCGCGCGGCGACGCGGAAGCGGGCCTGCGCGACGCTCCCGTGCGGCTGGACCTGACCTACCAACTGGCCCGCAACCACCACAACCCGATGGAACCGCACGCCACCATCGCCCGCTGGAACGGCGACAGTCTCACCGTGTGGGACAAGACCCAGTGGGTGATGGGTACCCACGACGAGCTCGCCGCAGTGTTCGACCTGCCCGCAGCCTCGGTGCGCGTCATCAACCCGTTCGTCGGCGGTGGCTTCGGCAGCGGGCTGCGCTGCTGGCCGCACACGGTCATCGCTGCGTTGGCCGCGCGCGAGACGAAACGTCCGGTCAAGCTGGTACTCAGCCGCAGGCAGATGTACTTCGGCACCGGCTTCCGGCCGTCGTACGAGTACCGGCTGCGGTTGGGCAGTGACCGGCGCGGTCGGCTGGCGGCAGCGATCCACGACATCGACGCCGAAACCTCTTCGTACGAGACGTTCACCGAGGCCGTCATGGGTGCGGGGCAGATGACCTACAGCATGCCCGGCGTGAGCCAGGCGTACCGGACGGTGCCGCTGGACGTGAACACCCCGATCTGGATGCGCGGCCCCGGCTTTGCCTCGGCCTCCTTCGCGATCGAGTCGGCCATGGACGAACTCGCGCACAAGCTGGCCATCGACCCGATCGAGCTGCGCAGGCGCAACGAGCCGAACGAGGACGAGTCGAGCAACCTGCCGTTCTCGACCCGGCGGCTGCGGGAGTGCTACACCGTCGGTGCCCGCGAGTTCGGCTGGAACCGCCGCAACCCCAGGCCCCGCTCGACGCGTGACGGGAACTGGCTGATCGGCCTGGGCATGGCCGCCGGCGTCTACGATCCCGGGCGTTTCCCCGCAGAGGCCCGGGCCCGCCTCGATGCCGACGGCACCGCAGTGGTCGAGACGGCCACCAGTGACATGGGGCCGGGCACCTACACCTCTCAGACCCAGGTCGCCGCCGACGCGCTCGGGCTGACCATGCGCACGGTGACCTTCAGGCTCGGCGACTCGCTGTATCCGCCCACCGGGCCGCACGGCGGCTCGGCGACCATGGCCAGCGTCGGCACCGCCGTCGTCGACGCCTGCAACCAGGTACGCAAACAGGCGATCAAACTGGCCGTCGAGGACCGCGAGTCGCCGCTGTACGGGGTGGCCGCCGCTGATGTGGTCGTACGGGGCGGCCGGCTGCACGTGCAGGGCACCCCGACGCGCGGTGAGACGTACCGCAGTCTGCTGGCTCGCAATGACCGTTCCCACCTGGAAGCCCGCGGCAGTTACACCGGGCCGCCGACGCCCGAACGGGAGTCCTACCACGCGTACAACGCGACCTTCGCCGAGGTCGCGGTGGACGCGACGCTGGGGCTGGTGCGGGTGCGGCGGATGCTCGGGGTGTACGACGCGGGCCGCATCATCAGCCCCAAGCTGGCCGACAGCCAGGCCATCGGCGGCATTGTAGGCGGCATCGGCACGGCCCTGCTGGAGCACACGGTCACCGACCACCGCGACGGCCGGATCGTCAACGCCAACCTCGCCGACTACCTCGTACCCGTCAACGCCGACGTCCCCCAGGTCCGGGCGATCTACCTGGACGGCGAGGACAACGCGGGCAACGCGCTAGGGGTGAAAGGGCTCGGCGAGGTCGTCCAGGTGGGTGTGGCGGCCGCCATCGGCAACGCGGTCTTCAACGCCACCGGCCGCCGGGTCCGTGAACTGCCCATCACCGCCGAGGCGTTGCTCTGAGCCGAGTGGCCGGGCCGCCGCCCCGCGGCCCAGCGGCCCGGGCACTCCTTCCCCGTCCGGCTGCCGGACCCATACGGGGCCGCCGCCGCGTGATGACGCTCCCCCGCGGCGCGGCGGCGGCCCCTCATCCCTTGCACGAAGGACCCGTTCATGCTGAACATCGCGGACACACTGCACCTTTGGTGCCGCGAGGCTCGCCCCTTCGCCCTGGCAACCGTCGTCGACGTGGCCGGCAGCGCACCGCTGCCCATCGGTACGTCGCTCGCGGTGGACGCGGACGGCAACGCGGTCGGCAGCATCTCCGGCGGCTGCGTCGAGGGCGCGGTCTACGAACTGTGCCGACAGGTGCTCAGCGACCGGGGCGATCCGCAACGCGCCTGGTTCGGGTACTCCGATGACGACGCCTTCGCCATCGGACTGACCTGCGGCGGCGAACTCGACGTCCTCGTCCAACGCATCGACCCTGCGGTCCAGCCGCACCTCGCAGCCGCTCTCGCCGACACCGTCCAGGGCCAACCCACCGCCGTGGCCCAGGTCGTGGCCGGCCCCCGCGACCTCATCGGCTCCACCCTGAGCGTCCTCGCCGACGGCAGCGGCACCTACGGCACCCTGGACGGCGGGCCGACGGACAAGCTGGTGGCCCAGGAGGCGCAGGCCCTGCTGCGGGCCGGACGTACCACCCGTGTCACGGTCGGGGGGAACGGGGACGGCTGCCCCGAACCGCTGACCGTCCTCGTCCACGTCCACGCGTCCCGCCCCCGCATGCTGATCTTCGGCGCCGTCGACTTCGCCGCCGCCCTCAGCCAGGCCGGCCACTTCCTGGGCTACCGGGTCACCGTGTGCGACGCCCGCCCCGTCTTCGCCACGCCCGCCCGCTTCCCCTACGCCGACGAGGTCGTCGTCGACTGGCCCCACCGCTACCTGGCACAGACGGCCGTGGACGCCCGTACCGCCGTCTGTGTGCTCACCCACGACGCCAAGTTCGACATCCCCCTGCTGCAGTTGGCACTCGACCTGCCCGTCGGCTACGTCGGCGCGATGGGCTCCCGGCGCACTCACGAAGAGCGCCTTCTCCGGCTGCGTGAAGTCGGCGTCATGCAGGAACAGTTGACCCGGCTGCGGTCCCCGATCGGCCTCGACCTCGGCGCCCGCACGCCCGAGGAGACGGCGATCTCGATTACCGCGGAGATCATCGCCCATGCCGGCCGGGGGAGTGGCTTGCCTCTGGGCCGGGTCAGCGGCCCGATCCACCGCGTTTCCGGGGCGGTGCCGGAGACGGCGCGGCATGGGGGAGGAATGGTCTCAGGAACGTGCTGATTGACGCCTATGGCCGGCAGGCCACCGACCTGAGGGTCTCACTGACCGACCGGTGCAACCTGCGCTGTACATACTGCATGCCCGAGGAGGGCCTGCAGTGGCTGGGCAAGAGCGACCTGCTGACGGACGATGAGATCGCCCGTCTGATCGCCATCGCGGTGACCTCGCTGGGCATCGAGGAGGTCCGCTTCACCGGCGGCGAGCCCCTGCTGCGCCCGGGCCTGGTCGGCATCGTGGAGCGGGTCGCCGCCCTGGCTCCGCGCCCGCAGATGTCCCTGACGACCAACGGCATCCGCCTCAAGCGCACCGCGATTGCACTGCAGGCGGCAGGCCTGGACCGGGTCAATGTCTCTCTGGACACGCTGCGTCCGGACGTGTTCAAGGCGCTCACCCGCCGGAACCGCCACCAGGACGTCCTGGAAGGCATGGAGGCGGCTCGCGAGGCCGGCCTGGCCCCGGTGAAGGTGAACAGCGTCCTGATGCCGGGCCTCAACGACGACGAGGCCCCCGACCTGCTGGCCTGGGCGGTGGAGCACTCCTACGAGCTGCGCTTCATCGAGCAGATGCCCCTGGACGCCCAGCACGGCTGGAAGCGCGACGGCATGATCACCGCAGGGGACATCCTGACCTCCCTGCGGACCCGCTTCGAGCTGACGGAGGAGGCCTCCCGGACCCGGGGTTCGGCGCCGGCAGAGCGCTGGCTCGTGGACGGTGGCCCGCACCGCGTGGGCGTGATCGCTTCGGTGACTCGCCCGTTCTGCGCCGCCTGTGACCGCACCCGGCTCACCGCAGACGGCCAGATACGAACCTGCCTGTTCGCCCGGGAGGAGTCCGACCTGCGCGCGGCCCTGCGCTCGGACATCCCCGACGAGGAGATCGCGCGGATCTGGGGCGAGGCGATGTGGGGCAAGAAGGCGGGCGCCGGCCTGGACGACCCGACCTTCGTTCAGCCGGATCGCCCGATGTCGGCGATCGGAGGCTAGGATTTTTCTCCCAGGATAAAATCCTTCCGGGGAGAAAAATCCTACTGCTCGCCGCTGCATTCCTTTTGTTTCGCCGGAGCGGTATGACTGGCAATCGGGAACGGCGAGAATGTTGCCGGCTGTCTTTCCTGTTCAAAGTCAATTGATCGGTTTTTGGGGACGAGGGCAGCGGTTTCGTCTACGGCGACGGCCCGGTGATGACCAACGCCCATGCCGTCGCCGGCGTGGACCGTCCGTGAGCCCGGGCCGGCGGGGTGGGGGAGCTGCAGCCCGCGACCGTCGTGCTGTACGGCCCAGGCACCGACCGCCGCGGTGCCGCGCGTGGACGGTCTGGACGCCCCGGCCGTCGCCTTCGCCGGGAGCAACTCGGGCGTACTGCTGCCGACCACCGACGGGCAGGCCCACGGCATGGCCTTCGCCCGCTAGGCCACCTACCCGGGCACGGGGTGGGCGCTCACTGCCGACGAGCTGCGCGCCCTCGCCGCCCAGGGCGCCCGGGCCGACGCACCGATCCAGACACGGGACATTTCCGCATAGCCATCGCATCGCACCCGGTAAAAGGGGGAGAGTTCCCTCCCCGGATGTTCTCCTCCCCGGATGAATTTCTCCTCTTTTCGTGCCCGCGCCAGCGTGTGAGGGTCGGAATCGAGTATTTCTCGCCGATGGATCACGCTTTGCTAAATCCCGTGCGTGGTCCTTGAAACCGTCAACGGAACGCAAGGAAACGATGAGGAAGGTCATCTCCATCACCGGCGCCGACCGGGACTCCGAGAGGCGTCCATGACGGCCCCTACGCTGGATCGGCACACTCCCACGATTGCCCCCGAGAGCTGGCCGGTCGTCCCGGAAGGACAGGCGCCCGCCATGCGGCCGGGGGACCGGAGAGCCCGCAGGGTGTTGTGGTGGGCGGCATGCCTGATCTGTGGCGGCCTCGTGGGCCTTGTCCTCGCCATCGTCGGCACGCTGCGCGGACGGACGCCGTCCCGGCTGCGGCGCGGGGTGGTCGTGGCCGGGGCGGCGGTGCAGCTGGCGTCCGGCGGTTCCTTCGCGGTAGCCGGAGCCGACGGTGATAGAGGCTTGTGGGAGACCACCCGCATGGTGGTCAACGCGCCGGTCTCCGGAGCGGCCCTGCTCTACGGCGTCGGCAAGGGTGGCGAGGTGCATCAGGGAGGCAACGGGACGACCGCTGTGGTCCTGGACGACGGAGTCGTCCGCGCCGGCACCATGTTCGGCACGGTCTTCCTGACCGACCAGCGCATGGAGACGGACTCGCCGCGCACGCGGCGCCTGGCGGAACACGAGGCCCAGCACGCCGACCAGTGGGCGGCCTTCTCGCTCGCCGGCGGGCCGGCCGCCTTCCCCGCGCTGTATGCCCTCGACGAGGCGTTCTTCCCCGGTGCGTTCAACCACTTCGAACGTCAGGCCGGGCTCGATGACGGCGGCTACGACACGCCGTCGGACTGCCCGTCCATCGCCGGCCGGCTCACCCTTGTCTCCCTCGGGCTGGTCACCGGATCGACCCTGGTCGCCCGGCGCAGGCTCCGCGGCCCATCTTCGGCTGCGACCGGACGTAAAGACTTCCCCCGCTCGGCGTCCTGACAACCGGTGCGTGTCCGGGTTTTCGATGTCGGGGGCAGTCCGAAGTCGACACAGGATCGTGTCGTCGATCCGGCGCTCGTCGCGCAGGCGGCCTCGGCGGCACCCGACTTCAGCAACCGCAGCCGCACCAGATCGGTGTCGCCCCCTCGTGCAGGCGCACGATGCGCATCCGGTGGCCCGGCGGAACGCAAGGCGAAGACGGTCCGCCGCAACGCGGAAAGGACTCCCGTGGTTCCCAGCACTCCGGTGTAGGCGGCCGTCGAAGGTCCCTTGCCGTAAGGCCCCTCGCCGTAAGGCGGCAGCAGTCGAAAGAAAGATCACTCGCCGCTCCGTCACGAAGCCAGGGAGGGATTACTCCCCCTCACAGAGCGCCCGCGCGGTGCGATGCTCTACGGCGACCCCACCCCGCAGCGGTCGCACCTCGCTTTGAAAAGAGAATGCAACCGAATGTCACCCACACCCGATGGCCGACCCCACAAGCTGCCCTTCGTCGTCCTGGTGCTGTCCGCCGGGACATTCCTCATGGGCACCACCGAATTCGTCATCGCGGGCCTGTTGCCCGAGATTGCCGACGATCTGAATGTCAGTGTGTCCCACGCGGGCCTGCTGATCACAGCGTTCGCGGCAGGCATGATCGTCGGGGCGCCGGCGATGGCGATCGCGACGCTGCACCTGCCCCGGCGCTCCACGCTGATCCTCGCGCTCGTCGTCTTCGCCGTGGGCCACCTGGTCGCCGCGCTCAGCTCGTCCTTCGCGCTCGTGCTCGCGGCCCGAGTGGTGACCGCGCTGACCACCGGGACCTTCTGGTGCGTCGGCGCGATCGTGGCCACGACCGCGGCAGGGCCGGCCGCGACGTCACGGGCCCTGGGCATGCTCCTGGGAGGTCTGACCGTGGCCACTGTGGCCGGCGTACCGCTGGGCGCGTGGCTGGGGCAGTTGTCGGGCTGGCGCGGGCCGTTCTGGGCGCTGGCTGCGCTGTCGGCCGGCGCGGCGGCGGTCATCGGCTGGTACATCCCTGCCGACGAGCGGTCCGAAGAGCCTTCCGTCCGGGCCGAGTTCGCCGCGCTGCGGGATGTCCGGGTCTGGCTGATACTCAGTTCCATGACGCTGCTGATGGGCGGTGTCCTGGCGACGTACACCTACATCTCGCCCCTGCTCACCGAACGGGCCGGCATCCCCGCTGGAGTCGTGCCCATGGTCCTGACCGGCTACGGCCTGGGCGCCCTGCTGGGCACCACGGTCGGCGGGCGCCTGGGCGACCGTCGCCCCCTTGCCACGCTGTTCACGGCCGCCGCCACGACCACGCTGGTCCTGCTGTTGTTGACCTCGCTCTCCCCGAGCCCCGTGGCGGCCGTCGTCCTGGTGACACTCATGGGGATGACGGGCTTCGCCGCAAACCCGGCGCTCGGCGCACTGGCCCTGCGCTTCGCCGGTTCCGCGCCCACGCTCGCCTCCGGCCTCAGCGGCGCGGCGCCCAACGTTGGCATCGCCATCGGCTCCTGGACGGCGGGCATCGCCCTGACCTCTCCGCTGGAGCAGACAGGGCCGCCAATGGTCGGCACAGCGGCGGCCGCCCTCACCCTCGTTCCGCTGACCGCACTCGCACTGATGCGCGCCACCCGCTCCGAGGCGCCCTCGCCTCAACCCCGAGCAGCCGCAGACCAGCCGATCGGGTGCGGTACCCAGGACATTGCCTGAGTAGCTGTTGTCTTTTCGGACTTGAGGACTGCGTTTCCGCTGGTCGGGCGTAGGGTCGGCGATTCCGTGGGAGTTG
>NZ_JAPWHT010000559.1:0-5933 GCF_027270795.1 Streptomyces sp. ActVer | reverse complement strand
ACCGATCGCGTACTCGATGGTGTTGACGCCGGAACCGGTGTCGGAGGCCGTCACCGTGACGGTCGCCATGGAGATGTACTCCCCTTGCGGGTTCTGCTCACCGGTCACTGAGGCCGATGTCTCCGGGGGAGTGGTGTCGTCCGTCGGCTTGGCCACCACCGTGAACGACTCCGCCTTCTCGGCGGCCACGTTCCCGGCCTTGTCGAGCGCCCGGTAGCGGACCTTGTGGGCGCCGACCTGATCGACCACGACCGGCGTGGTGTACGGCTGCCAGGCACCCGCGTCACCGATCGCGTACTCGATCCGTTCCAAGCCCGAACCGGCGTCCGTAGCGCTGAGCGTCACGGTCGCCGAGCCGACGTACGCGCCGTCCGCGTTCTGCGTACCGCTCACGGCCGCCGCGGTCTCGGGCGCCGTGGTGTCCTCGCCGCCGCCCTCGGTGACCACGAGGATGCCCTGCATCTGGCCGTGGCCCGGGATGGTGCAGAAGAAGCGGTAACGGCCGGGTGTGAGCGTCACCTCGGCGGTGTACTTGCCGCCTTGGTCGTCGTTCGGATTGGCCAGGATGTTGAGCGGGACGTCGTTGTTGTACTCCGGGTCGGAGACGTCGAAGGTCAACGTGTGCGGCATACCGGTGGTGTTGCCGGTCGCCTTGCTGTTCTCGAAGACGATCGTCGTCGGGCCCGCGACGGCCGTGGTGGTCACCGACATGTACTTGGTGATGTCGTTCCCGGCCGTCCACGTAAGCGTTTGCTTGGCGGCGGTACCCGTTGTGTCCGCCGGGGCGCCGTCGGTCTGCCCGGACGCCGAGGTGGACGCCAGCCCGAGCACCATCAGCAGCGACGCCAGCACCGCCGTCCACAGTCGCCCAGTTCTTCGCCTTCGTACGCCCGTCACGTTCATCACTGCGCCTCCCTGGCCAGCTGATCGGCGGCAGGCGTGGGGCCACCGCCCTTGTACGTCACCTGCCACAGCGCGGACTTGGAGTCCGACGTGAAGAAGCCGCGCCCGTAGTCGAGGACGTACAGCGTGCCGTCGGGCCCGAACTTCCAGTCCATGAGGTTCTTGATGCCGTCGTTGCCGATGGGGATGATCTTCTTGAGCGACTCGGCGTGCACCGGAATGCCGCCCTGCCCGGCCGTCTTGGGGTCGAGGAGCACGGCGTGCCGCGGTTGGTCGGCGTCGTAGAAGTCGCCGACGAACCACTTGCCGTCCCAGTAGGAGGGCCACTTCGCGTCACTCGCGGCCGCGGCGTCGTACCGGTAGACGGGCCCGTTCATGGCCGCCTGGCCACCGCCCTTCAGCCACGGCAGCAGGAACTTCTGGTCCTCCGCCTTGTATGACGGGATGCCGTTCGAGTCGCGCGGGAAGTCCGGGCCGCCGCCCTGGGGTGAGTACCAGATGGTGTTCGAGGTGACCGGCGGCAGGTTGACGAGACCGTCGTTGTTGGGCGACTCGTTCTTCGGCTTGTCGCAGTCGTACCAGCCGAGCGGCTGCGACGGATCGGGCAGATTGCGGTCCCGGTAGGGCTGCTTGTTACCCATGCAGTACGGCCAGCCGTGATTGCCCGGCTTGGTGATCGCGGCGAACGTGTCGTACTTCGCCGGCCCCCAGGTCGTCGACGGCGCCGAGGCGTCCGGGCCGACCCAGCCCGCGTACAGGGTGTCGGTCTTCTTGTCGACGGAGATGCGTGCCGGGTTTCTGACCCCCATCACGTAGATCTCGCCGCGCGTCTTGCCGCCGCCCTCGGCGGTCTCCTTGCCCGTGAAGAGGTTCCCCTCGGGCAGGGTGTACGTGCCGTCCTGTTCCGGGTGGATGCGCAGGATCTTGCCGTTGAGGTTGTTGGTGTTGCCCGCCGTGCGGCGCGCGTCCGCGAAGGCGACGCCCTTGTAGTTCGGCTGCGGGTTGTTGCCCGAGTAACCGCTGCTGAAACCACTGGAGTTGTTGTCGCCGGTCGCGATGTAGAGGTTGCTCTTGGAGTCCCAGGCCAGGCCGCCGCCCGAGTGGCAGCAGCTGTTGATCTGGACCGGCCACTTCAGCAGGACCTTCTCGCTGTTCAGATCCAGCTTGCTCGTGGTCGAGTTGAACGTGAAACGGGAGACATAGCGCTCGGCCATCCGCGTGTCGCGGTTGATCCGGGAGTGGGGCGTGTAGTGCAGGTACACCCAGCCGTTCTCCTCGAACCGTGGGTCCAACTCGATGCCCAGCAGACCCTCTTCGACCTTGGTGAGCTCGTCGCCGCCGCCCTTGTTGCCGAAGACGGTGAGCGCGCCGGCCAGCGTGACCTTCTTGGTCTTCGGGTCGTAGACGTGGATCTCGCCCTTGCCCTTGCCGATGTCCGGGTTGTTCCAGTCCGTGACGACGGGCTGCGAGGAGTCGGCGCCGCCCCGGCCGATGTAGAACACGCGGCCGTCGGGCGCGGTGACCAGGCCGTGCGGCTCGCCGATCTGGTCGTTCTGGCCCGGCTGGTTGGGCTGGGTCAGGCGCTCCGCCTTGTAGTTGGCGTTGATCGTGGCCTTGCAGTCGGCCTGGGCGATGCGGGTCGTCCACATGAGCGCCCCGCGCAGATGGGAGCGGAAGTCCGTCTCGTCGTACGAGGAGACCGTGCCGCCCATGGCGGTGTAGAAGGAGCGGCCGCCGTCGTAGTCGCGGCACCAGGACACCGGGTGGTCCGCGCCGTTCTTGCTGTCGCCCGGCTGGTACGTCGACTCGCGGACGCGGGCCACGGTGTGCACGTCGCCGGACGGGTTCTTGACCCAGTTCAGCCACTGGTCGGGGCGCTTCCACTGGAGCGGGAGGTCCTTGGTGGCCGGGTGCTGGCGGTCACCGACCTCAACGGTCGCGCGCTGTACGGCGGTTGGGCTGCCGGCCGCCGGACGGGCGCCGACGAGTCCCGTGAACCAGTCCGAGTAGGGCTCGGCGCGGGCCGCGTCACGGATGCCGAGGAAGCCGCCGCCCGCCTCCATGTACGCCTCCAGACCGGACTCCTGCTCCGGTTCGAGGATGTCTCCGCCGCCGGTCAGGAAGACGACGGCGTTGAAGCGGCTGAGCTTCGTGTCGTTGGTGAAGACCGAGGCGCCGTCCGTGGCCGTCACACTGAACCGTTGTGCCGCCGGCCCCGTCAGACCGATGTCCTCGATCGCCTCGATCCCGGCGTTGACGACGGGCGACTCCTCGCCGTTCGCCGCGGATCCGTGGAAGATCAGCACACGTACGTCGGCGCCGCCGGGCGGCGACTTGATCGACATCGTTGTCAGCGCCGGGTCGGGCGCCTGGCGCGCGCTCGCGGCCGGCCCCGAGAGGACGCCCGCGGTGACGACTCCGGCGGCCAGCGCGGCCGCCCAGCCCCTGTGTCTCGCTCTGCGTCTGGCGATGCTCAACCCTCGTATGGCCAAGGGCTTTTGATGCGGAGTGCGCCGCATGTGGTCACCCATCCCTCGTCGGTCACAGCAACAGCGCCATGGAAGCTAGACCTTTTCGCGGAACTCGCCAATAGGTATGACCGGGATCGCACGAACTTTGTCCTGGGTGTGGATGAACGGACGCGATGCCACTACCGTCTCCCGGGTTCGTCTCTGTCACTCGGTCCTTCAGTTCCGTCAATTCCGTTGATTCCACATCCAGTTGGGGGAGTTCGGCATGGGCACCACGGACGACATGGACAGACATGGCCTCAGCCGGCGGATGGTGCTGGGCGGGGCCGCGGTGGCCACGGTCGCGACATCGTTGTCGCTCGTGGCCGCGCAGGACGCCACCTCCGCGGACAGTCCGGTCCGGACCGCGCCCGCGGGCGGCGAGGTGAAGTACCTCAAGCTCTACATCGAGAAGCTGGCCGACGGATCGATGGGCTACGGCTTCGAGAAGGGCAGGGCCTCGATCCCCGGCCCGCTGATCGAACTCAACGAGGGCGACACCGCCCATATCGAGGTCGAGAACACGATGGACGTGGCGGCGAGTCTGCACGTCCACGGCCTGGACTACGAGATCTCCAGCGACGGCACGAAGCTGAGCAAGTCCCAGGTCGAGCCGGGTGACACCCGTACGTACACCTGGCGCACCCATGCCCCCGGCCGCCGCAAGGACGGCACCTGGCGGGCGGGCAGTGCGGGCTACTGGCACTACCACGACCACGTCGTCGGCACCGAACACGGCACGGGCGGCCTCCGCAAGGGCCTCTACGGTCCTGTGATCGTCCGCCGCAAGGGCGACATCCTCCCCGACAAGACGCACACGATCGTCTTCAACGACATGACGATCAACAACAAGCCCGGCCATCAGAGCCCCAACTTCGAGGCCACGGTGGGCGATCGCGTCGAGTTCGTGATGATCACGCACGGCGAGTACTACCACACGTTCCATGTGCACGGTCACCGCTGGGCGGACAACCGGACCGGGCTGCTGACCGGCCCCGACGACCCGAGCCAGGTCATCGACAACAAGATCGTGGGACCCGCCGACTCGTTCGGATTCCAGGTGATCGCCGGGGAGGGCGTCGGGGCCGGGGCGTGGATGTACCACTGCCATGTCCAGAGCCACGCCGACATGGGGATGGTGGGCCTGTTCCTGGTGAAGAAGGCGGACGGGACGATTCCGGGCTACGAGCAGCACGGGCGGTGAGTGCGGGCGCCGGACGAGGCGGTGCCGGAGTCCTCGGCCCGTGATGTGGTGGCCAGGCGGTTTTCCAGGGACTGCACATTCGATCACGTGAACAGGGAGCGCTCTCAATGGTGCGTCGTACGGCGGCTATCCTGATCCGCAAACGCCGCCCTGAGGAGCCCCGAGGTGTCCGAGCAGTCGACAGAGCCCCGCCCGACGCTGGAGGCCGTGGCCGCCAGGGCCGGAGTGTCCCGGGCCACCGTGTCGCGTGTCGTCAACGGCGGTGACGGTGTGCGGGAGCCCCTGGTCGAGCGGGTCAGGCAGGCCGTCGAGGAACTCGGCTACGTGCCCAACCAGGCCGCGCGCAGCCTCGTGACCCGGCGGCACGACGCCGTCGCCGTCGTGATCGCCGAACCGGAGACCAAGGTCTTCGCCGATCCCTTCTTCGCACTTCAGCTCCGGGGCATCAGCAAGGAACTGACGGCTCACGACTCGCAGCTCGTGCTGCTGCTCACGGAGGGGCGCGCCGACCACGCGCGCGTGGGCCGCTATCTCGCCGGCGGCCATGTCGACGGCGCGCTCGTCTTCTCGATGCACCTCGACGACCCGCTGCCCGGCCTCATCCACGGTGTGCCGACGGTGTACGGCGGGCGGCCCGGCTGGATCGACGGCTCGCGCGGCGCGGTCTATGTCGACTGCGACAACCGGGGCGGCGCCCGCGAGGCCGTACGACATCTCGTCGGGCTGGGCCGCCGGAACATCGGCCACATCACCGGTGCCCTCGACCAGACCTCGGCGGTCGACCGGCTCGACGGGTTCCGGGACGTGATGGTGGACGCCGACCCGAAGCTGATCGCGGAGGGCGACTTCACCCCGGGGGGCGGTGAGCGTGCGATGCGGGAACTCCTCGACCGCTGCCCCGACCTGGACGCGGTGTTCGCCGCCAACGACCTCACGGCGGTGGGCGCCATGCGCGTCCTGCGCGAGCGGGGGCGGCGGGTGCCCGAGGACGTCGCCGTGGTCGGCTTCGACGACATGCTGCCGTTCACCGAGCAGGCCGACCCACCGCTCACGACGGTCCGGCAGGACATCGAGGAGATGGGTCGGCTGATGGCGCGGTTGCTGTTGCGGGGGCTCGACCGGACCGCGGTGGCCTCCGGCGGATTGGCAGGGGCGCCGTCCAGTGTCGTGCTGCCGACGACATTGGTGAGGCGGGCTTCCGCGTAGCGCTCCGCGGGTTGGCGTGGGGTGGGTTGGGTTTTGGGTGCGGGCCAGTGGGGGTTGCTCGCGCCGTTCCCCGCGCCCCTGGAAGCCGGGCTGCGCCCCTGTCTTTCATC
>NZ_JAPWHT010000558.1:0-6001 GCF_027270795.1 Streptomyces sp. ActVer | reverse complement strand
GCCGGCTTTTAGGGGCGCGGGGAACTGCGCGACAAGCCCCCACGCACCCGCACCCCGAAACCGAACCTCAGCCGGCCACCTCGGACCGGTCCCCGCCCCACAACGTGTGGAACGACCCCTCCCGGTCGGTCCGCCGATAAGTGTGCGCCCCGAAGAAGTCCCGCTGCCCCTGAGTAAGCGCCGCAGGCAGCCGCTCCGCACGCAACGCGTCGTAGTACGCCAGCGCCGCCGCGAACCCGGGCGTGGGCACCCCCTGCTGCACGGCGGAGACGAGCACGGCCCGCCAGTCGTCCTGCGCGGCCGCGATCTCCTGCGCGAACGTCTCGTCGGCCAGCAGGCTCGGCAGATCGGCGCGCGTGTCGTACGCGGCACGAATCCGGTCGAGGAAGGCCGCCCGGATGATGCACCCGCCCCGCCAGATCGACGAGACCGCACCCAGGTCGACGTTCCAGTCGTACTCGGCGCTGCCGGCCGCGATCTCGTGGAAGCCCTGCGTGTAGGACACGATCTTCGACGCGTACAGCGCCTGCTCCACCTGGTCGGCGAAGGCCGAGGCCTCGGCCTCGCTCAGCGCCGTGGCCTTGGGCCCGGCCAGGCCCCGCGAGGCCTCACGCAGCTCGGTGTGGCCCGACAGGGACCGCGCGAAGACGGCCTCGGCGATGCCCGACACGGGAACGCCCAGGTCGAGGGCGATCTGCACGGTCCACCGACCCGTGCCCTTCTGCTCCGCCTGGTCCTGTACGACGTCCACGAAGGCCTTGCCCGTCGCCGCGTCCACGTGCGACAGGACCTCGGCGGTGATCTCGATCAGGTAGGAGTCGAGCCGCCCGGTGTTCCAGGTGCGGAAGATGTCCGCGATCTGCGCGGGGGAGTAGCCCGCCACGTCACGCAGTAGCTGGTACGCCTCGCCGATCAGCTGCATGTCGGCGTACTCGATGCCGTTGTGCACCATCTTCACGAAGTGTCCGGCGCCGTCGGGGCCGACGTGCGTGACACACGGGGCGCCGTCGGCGGCCTTCGCGGAGATCTTCTCCAGCATCGGGCCGAGCGACTCGTACGACTCCACCGGACCGCCGGGCATGATGCTCGGTCCGTGCAGCGCGCCCTCCTCGCCGCCGGAGATGCCCGCGCCGACGAAGTGGATGCCCTGCTCGCGCAGTTCGCGCTCCCGGCGGCGGGTGTCCGCGAAGTGGGCGTTGCCACCGTCGATGATCATGTCGCCGGGCTCCAGGAGCGGGGCGAACTCCTGGATCACCGCGTCGGTCGGCTCGCCGGCCTTCACCATGATCACAAGGCGGCGCGGGCGTTCCAGCGCGGCCACGAACTCCTTGGCGGTCTCCGTCGCGACAAAGGTGCCCTCGCTGCCGAACTCCTCCACCAGCGCGTGCGTACGCGCCGCCGTCCGGTTGTGCAGGGCGACCGCGTATCCGTTGCGCGCGAAGTTACGGGCGAGATTGCGCCCCATGACCGCGAGTCCCGTGACGCCGATCTGGGCTGAAGTGCTCATACGGTTGGCTCCTAGAGGTGCTGAATCGGTAGTGCCGGTCGTGCCTGCCAGTATTGCCCCACCGACCATCCTGACTTGCAGGTTCGCCGACCGCACATCCTGACTTTCCGACCGTGTGTACGCAGCGGAGCCGCCCCCGCCTCAGTGCCCCGCCGAACTTCGCCGTCACATCTGCCCCGGGCATACACGTCGACAGCCGCCAACGAAGGTCGATTCCTGGTCACTTGGCGGGATAGGGCGGCCGATTGCCCTCTTGTCATGGCCTGTTAGCAGCGTTTACTTTTGCCGCTCCTGACGCTTGTCGAGGGGGCACCTTCATGGCCGTACGCGGCCGGCACCGCCGGTATCAGCCGAACAGGATCAACCGCGCCTCACTCACCGTCACGGTGGGCGGCGCCGGGATGGCGATACCGCTCATCGGTACCGGCGTCGCGAACGCGGCAGACGTGGACACCTGGAACAAGGTGGCCGCCTGCGAGTCCACCAACAACTGGCAGATCAACACCGGCAACGGCTACTACGGCGGGCTGCAGTTCACCCAGTCCACCTGGGAGGCCTACGGCGGCAGGGCCTACGCGGCACGCGCCGACCTCGCCACCAAGGACCAGCAGATAGCCGTCGCCGAGAAGGTCCTCAAGGGCCAGGGCCCCGGCGCCTGGCCGACCTGCTCGGTGCGGGCGGGCCTCACCCTCCCCCACTCTCAACTACGTTCGAGCGGGGGGACCCCCACCGGCGACACCCCCGACATCAACCCCTCGGGCAAGTCCGCCCAGACGCCCAAGCGCACCGTCCGCGACGTACAGCCGCAGACCACG
This sequence comes from Streptomyces sp. ActVer, assembly GCF_027270795.1. Taxonomy (NCBI): domain Bacteria; kingdom Bacillati; phylum Actinomycetota; class Actinomycetes; order Kitasatosporales; family Streptomycetaceae; genus Streptomyces; species Streptomyces sp. ActVer. The sequence continues at coordinate 3,679 of NZ_JAPWHT010000558.1, read as the reverse complement.
CCCCAGTCGCAGGCCGGCACCGCCGAGATGTACACCGTCGTCCGCGGCGACACACTCTCGGGCATCGCGGGCACCCGCGAGGTCCCGGGCGGCTGGCGGCAGTTGTACGACGCCAACCGCAGGACGGTCGGCACCGACCCGGACATGATCATTCCCGGTCAGCGGCTGAGCCTGAAGCCGAAGGCGTCGCCGGACACGGGAGCCAAGTCCACCTCCGACACGGCGGAGAAGACGGAGAAGAAGCCGAAGGCGAAGGCCAAGGCAAAGGTCGAGGAGAAGTCGGAGAAGAAGACCCAGTCGACCACGCGCGGCCTCACCGCCCCGGTGAGCGCCGGTACGGGAACGCCGTACCACGCGGCGGGTTCCTCCTGGTCGAAGGGCTACCACACGGGCGTCGACTTCCCGGTGCCCACCGGCACGTCCGTCAAGTCGGTCGGCGCGGGCAGCGTCGTGACCGCGGGCTGGGGCGGTTCCTTCGGCTACCAGGTGGTGATCCGGCACGGCGACGGCCGCTACACCCAGTACGCCCATCTGTCGGCGATCTCCGTGAAGGCCGGGCAGGGCGTGGTGAGCGGCCAGCGCATCGGCCGCTCCGGTTCCACGGGCAACAGCACGGGCCCGCATCTGCACTTCGAGGTGCGGACGGGGCCCGGTTTCGGCAGCGACGTCGATCCGGTCGCCTATCTGCGCGCGGGTGGCGTCACGATTTGACGCTGGAGCGGATCACCACCGGGGCGGGGAGCAACGGCAGGAAGGGAAGGCCGTAGTACCCGCCGCGGGGCCAGGACGGTTCGTCGATGCCCTCGATGTCGTCCGGCGTGTCGCCGGACGGCGGGGGCCCGTTCGACCCCGGCGGCGGCAGGAGCGAGTCCTGCCGCGCCGAGGCGGAGGCGAACATCCCGGCGTGCGCGAACGCGTCCTCCCGGGTCGGCTCCTCGTCCCGTACTCCCGCGGAGACCACCAGCCGCTCCGCCGGGGCAAGCTGCTCCGGCAGTACGCGGTCGGGCGGAACGGCGGCGGGCTCCTCCATGTGGCTCGGCTCGGCGGCCGGGCCCGGCCGGGTCATGACGGCCGCGTCGGCCATCGCTCCGGCCACTGCCGGGGCGGGCACGGGCACGGGTGCGGACACCGGCGTCGTACGCTCCGAACCGCTGATGCGCTCCGTCGTGAGCAGGATCAGGCCGCCCGCGGCGACGACCCCGCAGCCCAGTGCGAGGGCGGTGCCCGTCTCGCCGTAGCGGAACGTCTCGCCGAACATCGTGATGCCGACCGCGGCGGCCACTATGGGGTTGATGACCGTCAGGGTGGCCAGCGGCGCGGCGAGTCCGGCGCCGCGGTAGGAAGCCTGCGACAGGAGCATTCCGGCGGTCGCCAGGACACCGATCACGGCGAGGCTCGGGACATCGGCGAGCGAGACGCCGCCCGTCCAGTCGACCGCGACCGTCTTCGTGAACACCGACGACATACCGAAGGCGACACCCGCAGCGGTCGCGAGCAGCACGCTGCGCACGGCCGGGTGCCGGTGCACGGCGCGGGCGGCCATCATCAGGGCCACCACGGCACCGCCGGTGACCAGGGCCACCACCACGCGCTGGGTGCTGTTCAGGGACTGCGAGTCGGACGTGCCGACCAGGGCGAGCAGACCGGCCAGGCCGACCGTCGCCATGATCGCGCCGCGCCAGGCCGTCGCACCGGCCTTGCGGCGTACGAAGACGGCAGCCATGGGAAGCGCGAAGACGATGGTCAGCGCGCCCAGCGGCTGGACCAGGCTGAGCGGTCCGTAGGCGAGCGCCACGACGTGCAGGAGCCCGCCGAGGCCGTTGAGGCCGACCGCGATCCACCAGGCGAGCTGGCGCATGGGTGCGTACGTCGTGCCGGGCGTGTTCGCCGCGACCCGTTCCTGCACGATCGCCCCGCCGGCGTACGCGACGGCGGAGACGAGAGAGAGCAGCACAGACAGCACGAGTGCGTTCATGTGTCGCTCCTCCTCTGCATGTGACGGACGTTCTCCCGAAGGCGGGGAGTCCGGTGCGGCGATCGGTCGGCTTCCATGGTTAATACGATCCCTTTTGAAAGCGCCCGTGTCGTCGTACCTGAGCAGTCATTGGGTCCTACTGCCGATGGAGTACGTCTTGGGCCTAGTCCTCCCCAGGTCGGGTGACACCGGGTACAACCCCCCTAGTGGCTCCGTTATGCCCCCTTGGTGTACTTGGTCTCCGTGAACCTCGATCCGGATCTCAATCGACTCGCCTCTCTCGAAGGTTTCTTCGCCCTGCGCACGGGACGGCCGTCGCTGCCGACCCTCGCGGAGGCGTATGGGATACGGAGTGTCACCAAAGAGCCGGATCCGCTCACTTTCCGTGTCCGTAAGGTCGTGCGGCTGCTGGACGCGCCCGAGACGCGTATCGGGGTCTCGGTGGCGCAGCAGGGACTCGCCGCCCGGCTGTGGTCGGTGGCCCTGGGCGCGGCCGCCCTCTACGGACAGATTCCCGGCCTCGACCCCCGGCTGCTGCGCTGGGACGCGGACGGCAGCGCGCCCGACGACCTGTGGCTGGCCGAGACACGCGCCCTGCCCGGCGACGCGGCCACCGTCCGGCGGGTCGTACAGGACGGCCATCTCGAACCCCTCGCGGCGGCGCTGTGGGCCCCGCAGCCCGTCTCCGCGGGACTGCTGTGGGGCAACGCGGCCTCCGCGCTCGCGGGCGCCGCACGCGAACTCGACCGCTGGGCCCGCGTCAACGGCCACCCCGAGGTGGGAGACCGGGCCCGCTCACTCGCCGCCGAACTCCTCGATCATCCCGACCTGCGGGACACCGGCACGCTGAACGGCACGGCGTTCCGGCGGCGCAGCTGCTGCCTCTACTACCGGGTCCCCGGCGGGGGCGTATGCGGCGACTGCTGCTTCGAGCGCCCGCCTCGCAGACTCTGAGCACGGTGGCGCCGCTCCGAGCACCGAGGTGCCGAGCCGTGAGGCGTGCCTCGCCTCGCGGTCTTCCCCAAGGGCCACTTCTGGGTGACCATGTGGGAACCAGCCGCTGAGACAGGGGGTTCCGGGTGCGTGTGGGACTGCTTTCCCGGGAGTACCCGCCGGACGTGTACGGCGGTGCGGGGGTTCATGTCGAGTTCCTCGCCCGGGAGTTGAGGCCCCTCACCGACCTGGACGTGCACTGCTGGGGCGAGGGCGCCGCGGGCGGAGTCGTGCGCCACCGGCCCTGGCCCACACTCGACGGCGCGAACGACGCGCTGCGTACCTTCTCCGTGGACCTCGCCATCGCCGCCGCCCTCGAAGGCCGCGAACTCGTCCACTCGCACACCTGGTACGCCAACCTCGCGGGCCACATGGCGAAGCTGCTGTACGGCATCCCGCATGTCATGACCGCCCACTCCCTGGAGCCCCTGCGCCCCTGGAAGGCCGAGCAGCTCGGCGGCGGCTACGCCCTCTCCAGCTGGGCCGAGCGGAGCGCCATCGAGGCCGCCGACGCCGTGATAGCCGTCTCCACGGCCATGCGCGAGGACATCCTCGGCTGCTACCCCTCCCTGGACCCGGCGAAGGTGCGCGTCGTCCACAACGGCATCGACACCTCCCTCTACGCGCCGGACCACGGCACGGACGTGATCGACCGCATCGGCCTCGACCTCGGCCGCCCGTACGTCCTGTTCGTCGGCCGCATCACCCGCC
>NZ_JAPWHT010000557.1:0-6034 GCF_027270795.1 Streptomyces sp. ActVer | reverse complement strand
GGGGGGGGTGGGGGGGCGGGCCCCCAAGTAGTGACGATGGGGGCCCCCCCGCCCGAGCGAAGCCGAGAGTGGGGGAGGGTAGGGGCGGCGGGGGCGAAAGGCCCCCCTACCCCCTCCTCGCCCCCGCCCCCAAAGCCCCCCGCTGAGGCCGAATCCCCGCAGGAACGGCCCGCTGCCGCGCAGGCGTCCCCGTCCAGCACGTCCCCCGGCGGTCGAGCAGGCGGCGGAGCCAGAGCTCAAGGGACACCAGGTCCGCGAGGCCCTCCAGGGGCAGGGCCTCGCCGTCGGCCGCCGCTCGGAGGGCCTTGCGGACGACTCGGGCCTCGACCAGACCTGCCTGCGCAAGGAGAGGCGTGTCGAAGAGGGCGACGAGATCGTCCACGGCGACCCGAAGCCCCGTACGGGCCGCGGCCGTGGAGGACGCATGGGACGGCGCACCCCAGCCGGGCGGAAGATCGGCCACTCCGGCGCCCTCAAGGACCGTACGGAGGATCGCGGCCCGCGCCCCGGGCCGCACCCGCAGCGCCTCGGGAAGGGCACGACAGGCGCGTACGACCTGGTTGTCGAGGAACGGGGCGTGCAGCCGCTGGAAGCGGACCTCCGCGGCCTGCTCCAGGATCCGGAGGTCCGAGGCGTGCCGCGAGAGGGCGGAGCGCGCGCGGAAATCGCCCGGACGCTGACCGGGACCGACACCGCCCCGGGTCGTCGCCCCAGCCAGGCGAACCGATACTTCAGCGAGGGCCTCGCCGGTGAGCCAGCGCGCGGCGGGCCCGGGTCTGGCCCATGTGAGCGCGGCGAGCGACGCCCCCACGGCACCTCCCGGCTCCTCGAACCGCTTGTGCAGCAGCCGGTCGGCGAGTCCCTCTATGCCGACGAGATACGGCGTACGGGACAGCTTGCGCGCCGCGCCGTACACGCGCGCGGGGACCATGACGGAACCGTCGGCCTTCGCCAACGCCGCGACGGGGCGCACCAGATGACGTCGTTTGCGGTCCATCAGGAGGTCGGCGAGGCGGGCCGGGTGCGCGTCCAGGACCTGACGCGCGCCGTACCCGGTGAAGTGGTCCGCGCTGCCCGACGCCAGGCGCGCGCGGTGCCGGGCGGCCGTGACCAGGGAGGGCCCCGGCTCGTCCGTCAGCGGGCCCTCCAACTCGGCGTAGGGGAGGACCTCTTCGCCTCCGGCCACCACCACATGGTGCAGCCGCGGATTGGCGGCGAGCGTGCCCGCCCGCTCCAGTTCGGCCTCGCGGCCCTTCACGGCGAGGTCGTTGAACGTGACCGCGAGGAGGCGTTCGCCGGCCCCCGTGCCATGGCCGAGGACAGTGCCCGGCGCGCCGGGCAGGCCGGCGGCGAGGAGGGCGAGGGTGCCGGAAGCGGGTCCTCCGGAGAGGTCGGCCCCGATGCCGGGCACGGGCATTCCGCGCGCGGCGCGCCGCTCGGCGGGGCCCATGCCGGGGACGGGACCGGGGTCGATGTCCGCCCCGGGTACGTGCCTTGGGGCGGCGAGTCGTGCGCGTACGGCCTCGACCAGGGCGTCGCGTACGGCGTTCACCGCGCTGTCGGGGTCGGTGGTCGCGGCCGCCACGGCGAGGGAGGCCACCTGCTCGTACCCGGCGATCTCCCGTGCCCCCGCGCGCAGGATCAGCGCATGCCCCGGCGGAATGCGCCGCACGCCCTCGTACGGCGTCGAGTCCTGGAGCGCGGCCGGTACGTCGGGAGCAGCGAGCAGGGCCGCCAGATGCCCGAAGTCGAGGTTGGCCTCGATGAGGTCGGCGAGGGGGAGGGCCGCGGTCGAGTACGCCGTGCCGCCCGCCCACGGGGTGTAGAACACCGGCCTGACGCCCGCCAGATCGCCGCAGACCATGAGGCGGCGGCCCACCTGGACGACCGCCGTGTAGCTGCCGGACCAGGCCGTCAGATGCCGAAGTGCCCCGCCGCGCGCGGCGAACAGGCCCACGCGCAGTTCCTCGTCGGAGGCTCCGCAGGTGCCGAGCACCGCCATGCGGTTCTGCTCGTCGGCCTTGACCACGCGCACCTCGTCGGGGCGCCAGTCACCGACCGCCCAGAGCGGATCGGGGTCGCCCCACAGGAGTTGGGACCCCACCGGGTGCACCGTCTCGCCTTCGCTGCCCGTCGCTCCCGCCGAACCGATCTCGGGCGCACGAGCGGCGGTACTGCTCCATCCCACCAACCACCGCATCGCCGCCTCCACAGGCTGTGGACAACCAGTGCACCGTACGAACCGGTCACCATGCTGCCACGAAGAATGCGCCCGGGAGGGCCGGTGCGGCCGCTTGTGCTCCCCGGAGTGCGCCCCTGGGAGATGCCCGCGGAAAAGCGAACGCACGCGCGACGAGCGGCGATCGCGCAGAATTTACCCAAGGGCGACGACGTGAATGCGCCCCCGGTACGCTCCCCAAAAACACCTAACGCGCCCTCAAGTGCCATGGTGGGAGGGGTATTTGACCTCGAAAGGCATGGGCGATATTCAGCCAAATCGGTGATGGACGAACACGCGTGCACACGCTCCGTACATGCTGTGCGCAACGCACAGTCCGGGAGGCGGAGTCCGCCTCCCGGACCGGTCCGCCGCCCGCGGGGATGGAGGCGGCGGTGTCCCCCAGCCCACTGGATCCAGTACAGCGGGCCGACCCACGCACGATCCATGGAAGCGCTCCCCCGATGGCCGGAGAAGAGCGCACGGACGGGCGCACGGCCACACAGCGGGAGCACGACACGACGCTCTGTACTTGCCCACGGGCCACAATCCCGCCATCCGGAACAATGCCCCTTAACGCTTGGGATGCGGCGAACTACCCTGTGTTTGCCTGTGTTTTCGCGGGAGGCATATTCCTGAGGGCTCGGCCACGTGCTTTTGCGGGTGGGGTTCCAGGGGTTGGCGCCCGGGAAGACGCAGCACGAATGCCGCTGGGCCACCACCCGCGCGGCAGCCGTCTGTGTCGAGGGGTGGCGCAATGTCCAGGGAGCAACGCGGGCCGAACGAAAAACTCGGCGCCGTTCTCGCCCTCGCGGGAATCAGCAACGCAGGACTCGCCCGACGCGTCAACGATCTTGGCGCTCAACGCGGGTTGACTCTTCGCTACGACAAGACGTCGGTGGCGCGCTGGGTGTCGAAAGGCATGGTGCCGCAGGGTGCCGCGCCGCACCTCATCGCTGCCGCCATCGGCCAGAAGCTCGGCCGCCCGGTGCCGCTCCACGAGATCGGCCTGGCGGACGCGGATCCCGCACCGGAAGTGGGCCTCGCCTTCCCCCGTGACGTGGGACAGGCCGTGCGATCGGCCACGGACCTCTACCGTCTCGATCTCGCCGGACGCCGGGCCGGCTCCGGCGGCATCTGGCAGTCGCTCGCCGGATCATTCGCAGTGAGCGCATACGCAACTCCCGCGTCCCGGTGGCTGATAACCCCGGCCGACAGCTCGGTGGCACGGGACGCCAGTCCGCTGGAAGGCTCCGGAGCACCGCTCAAAGTCGGCCACAGCGACGTACAGAAGCTGCGGGAGGCCGCCGAGGACGCCAGGCGCTGGGACTCCAAGTACGGAGGCGGCGACTGGCGTTCGTCCATGGTGCCGGAGTGCTTACGAGTCGAGGCGGCACCCCTGCTGCTGGGCTCGTACTCGGACGAGGTCGGCCGGGCCCTCTTCGGAGCCAGCGCCGAACTCACCCGCCTGGCCGGCTGGATGGCGTTCGACACGGGCCAGCAGGAGGCCGCCCAGCGCTACTACATCCAGGCCCTGCGCCTGGCCCGCGCCGCGGCCGACGTGCCCCTCGGGGGCTACGTACTGGCCTCCATGTCCCTCCAGGCGACCTACCGGGGCTTCGGCGACGAGGGCGTCGACCTCGCCCAGGCCGCCCTGGAGCGCAACCGGGGCCTGGCCACTGCCCGCACGATGAGCTTCTTCCGCCTCGTCGAGGCACGGGCCCACGCGCGCGCGGGTGACGCCCAGGCGGCGGGCGGCGCCCTGAAGGCCGCCGAGGGCTGGCTGGAGCGGGCCCGGGACGGCGACCACGATCCGTCCTGGCTCGGCTTCTACGGCTACGACCGCTTCGCCGCCGACGCGGCCGAGTGCTACCGCGACCTGAAGGCCCCGCGCCAGGTCCGCCGCTTCACGGAGCAGGCCCTGTCGAAGCCGACGGAGGAGTTCGTACGCTCCCACGGGCTGCGCCTGGTGGTGTCGGCGGTCGCCGAACTCGAGTCGGGCAACCTCGATGCGGCGTGCGAGCAGGGGGTGCGGGCGGTGGAGGTCGCCGGGCGCATCTCGTCGGCCCGCACGACCGAGTACGTGAAGGATCTCCTGCACCGCCTGGAGCCGTACGGGGATGAGCCGCGAGTGGTGGAGCTGCGCGAGCGGGCCAGGCCGTTGCTCATGGCACCGGCCTAGCTACAAAGCCCCCTGAGCGTCTGCGGGGCTGGGGTGGTCTTGGGGCTGCCGGCCGGACGTGGCTGGTCGCGCAGTTCCCCGCGCCCCTATCGGGGCCCGGCCTGCGTGAACCGGCACCATCCCGTGACCGGGACCAAAAAGGGAGACCAGGCACTATGAATGTGAAGGTGACCGGAACCACGCGCCTCCGATGACGTGCCCGGAGCTACACGCCTCCGACGACGTGATCGGGACCACGGGCGGCCGATGACGTGGCCGGGGCCACCTGCCTCCGGTCTGGGCCGGTCCCTGCCATTCTGTGGGTTTGAGCGGGTTGTCAGTGGCGCAGTGCACTATCGGGGGTGGGAGTCGGAGGCTGGAGGTGGGGCGGACAGATGGGGCGGAAGGTCGCTTACGACTGTGACGTGCTGGTGATCGGCGGCGGGATCGTCGGTCTGTCGACGGCGTATGCGATCACGCGTGCCGCGCCGGGCACGCGGGTGACGGTGCTGGAGAAGGAACCCGGCCCGGCCCAGCACCAGACGGGACGCAACAGCGGCGTGATCCACAGCGGGATCTACTACCGCCCGGGCTCCCTCAAGGCCCGCTTCGCCGTGCGGGGCGCCGCCGAGATGGTCAAGTTCTGCGCGGAGTACGGCATCGCCCACGCCGTCACCGGCAAGCTGATCGTCGCCACGGAGCGCGAAGAGCTGCCCCGCCTGCACGCACTGGTCCAGCGGGGCCGGGAGAACGGCATTCCGGTCCGCGAGCTGGGCGCCTCCCAGATCGCGGAGTACGAACCCCAGGTGCGGGGCCTCGCCGCGATCCACGTGACCACGACAGGCGTATGCGACTTCGTGGGCGTGGCCCGCCGGCTCGCAGACGCCTCCGGCGCCCACATCAAGTACGACGCCGAGGTCACACACATCGACCGCCGCCCCGACCTGGGAGTGGCAGTCCGCACCGCCGACGGCACCATCACCCGCGCCCGAGTCCTGGTCAACTGCGCAGGCCTCCACTGCGACAGAATCGCCCGCCTGACCGGCGACGACCCCAAGATGCGGATCGTCCCCTTCAGAGGCGAGTACTACACCCTGGCCAGGCCCTCCCTGGTCAACGGCCTCGTCTATCCCGTCCCGGACCCCGCCTTCCCCTTCCTCGGAGTCCACCTCACCCGGGGCATCGACGGAAGCGTCCACATCGGCCCCAACGCGGTCCCGGCCCTGGCCCGCGAGGGCTACGACTGGCGGACGGTACGCCCCCGAGAACTGGCAGAGACCCTCACCTGGCCCGGCTCCTGGCGCATAGCCCGCCGCCACTGGCGCTACGGAGCCGGCGAAGTACACCGCTCAGCGTCGAAGCACGCCTTCACCAAGGCAGTCCGCCGCCTGCTCCCCGCCGCCACCCCCGACGACCTGATCCCCGCCGCCGCAGGCGTCCGAGCCCAGGCAGTCCTACGCGACGGCACCCTCCTGGACGACTTCCTGATCCAGGAATCCCCCCGCACGGTCCACGTACTCAACGCCCCCTCCCCCGCAGCCACGGCCTCCCTCCCCATCGGCCGAGAAGTAGCAGCCCGAGCCCTCAAATCCCTGACGACCACAGGCGAATAACAACGACCTGAGCCCAGGAACGACCCCAAAGCCCACGGCGGC
>NZ_JAPWHT010000556.1:0-6040 GCF_027270795.1 Streptomyces sp. ActVer | reverse complement strand
CGGACCGCCTGCCCCGCACCGGCACGGCCGCCCGGACGACCTCCCCCTACCTCCACCGCTACCACTTCAACGTCTGTACCTTCGGCTACACCACGGCGTTCTGGGACTGGGCGCGCTGGGAGCGCCACATCGACTGGATGGCGCTGCACGGAGTGACCACACCGCTCGCGATGACGGGCGCGGAGGCCGCCTGGCAACAGGCACTCCTGCGCACCGGCCTGGACGACGACACCGCCCGGCGCTTCCTCGGCGGCCCGGCCCACCTCCCGTGGAACTGGCTCGCCTCGCTCGACAGTTGGGGTGGTCCACTGCCGCAGAGCTGGATCGACGGCCATGCGGACCTGGGCCGCCGCATCCTGGACCGGGAACGCGCGCTCGGCATGCGTCCCGTCCTCCAGGGCTTCTCGGGCCATGTGCCCCGCGAACTGATCGCGGACCGGGACGCCCGCTCGACGACCCTTCCCTGGTGGGACTTCGAGGTCGGAGTACTGGACCCGCGCGACCCGCTGTTCGCGGAGTTCGGCACCGTGCTGCTGACCGAGCAGACCCGCCTCTTCGGCACCGACCACCTCTACGCGGCCGATCCGTTCATCGAGACGATTCCGCCGGTGACCGACCCCGCCGACATCGCCCGGGTCGCGCGCGCCGTGCACGGCGCCATGACCGCGGTGGACGGCGAGGCCACCTGGGTGCTCCAGGCATGGCCCTTCTCCTACCGCTCCGACTACTGGACACCGGACCGGACCCGGGCCTTCCTCGACGCCATCCCGGACGACCGCATGCTGATCCTGGACCTGTGGGCCGAGCACAGGCCGGTCTGGCGGCACACCGACGGCTACCGGGGAAAACCCTGGGTGTGGTGCATGCTCCACAGCCTGGGCGGACGCCCCGGGCTCTACGGGAAGCTGGACGAGACCGCCGCCGGCCCCGCAGAGGCCGGCAGTGACGCACGCGGCGGTTCGCTCTCCGGAATCGGCGCGAGCATGGAGGCCTTCGGCGGCGACCCGGTCCTGTACGAGCTGCTGGCCGACGTCGCCTGGAACGGCTCGGTCAAGGACGTAAAGGCATGGCTGGAGAACTGGGCGGAGGCCCGCTACGGACGCCGAACCCCCGGCCTGCTGCGCGCCTGGGAACTGCTCCACGCCACCGTCTACGACGCGGACGGCCCCGGACCACCGGGCTCCGTCGTCGTCTGCCGGCCCACACTGCAGGGGGACCTGCGCCCGGAGCTGCCGGTGCATCTGGCGGCGCCGCCCTCGCCGTCCGTACCACCCGGTCTGGCCGAGGCGTGGACGCTCCTGGCCGGTGAGGCAGCGGACGAGGACAGCGCGGGCCCGCTCGGCCGGGACCTGTGCGACGTCACCGCGCAGGTGCTCACCCACGTGGCGTGCGACCAGCAGCGGCGGGCGGCGGACGCGGCCCTGGCACGCGACACCGACCGCTTCCGAGCCGCCGCCACCGAACTCCTCACCACCATCGAGGACCTGGACGCGTTGCTGGCCACCCGCCCCGAGTACCGGCTGGGCTCCTGGCTCGCCGAAGCCGGCAGCTGGGCGTCCACCCCCGCCGAGGCCGAGCTGTACGAGGCCAACGCGCGACGGATCCTCACGGTCTGGGGGCACTCCCGCAGCGAGCTGCACGACTACTCGGGCCGGCACTGGGCCAGCCTGGTCCATTCGTTCTACCTCCCGCGCTGGCGACGCTGGTACGAGCACATCGTGCGGGCACTCGAGACCGGATCCCCTTACCGGGCCCAGGAGTTCGAGACGTCCCTGATCGAATGGGAGGAGCGCTGGACCACCGAACGGAGTGAGCAGGCGACGCCCGGCCCGGACACCGCCGGGACGACCCTGGCCGTGGTGCGTACGCTGATGCCCCGTTACCGCGCCTCTCGGGGCTAGCGGACACGTGCGAACCGCGGAGTGATCGTGATGCTCAAGGACAGGCGCTGACTGTGACGCTCAAGGACAGGCGCAGGGACGACGGCCCGGACGCGGACTCCTACAAGACGGAGTCCTTCAAGCACGAGGCGCTGCGTCGGCTGCTCCAGGCCGACATCGCCCGGATGCGGCCCGACGAGGCACTGCCCACCGAACGGCAGCTCGCCGAGCGCTACGACGTCAGCAGAGCGACCGCCCGGCGCGCGCTCCAGGCACTGCGCGAGGACGGCCTCATCCGCAGTGTGCGCGGCGTGGGCACCTTCGTCTCACACCCACAGATCACCAAGACGTCGACGCTCACCTCGTTCTCCGAGGACCTGCGCTCGCGCGGCTACCACCCCAGCGCCGAGCTCCTCGCCGCCGAGGTCGTCGAGGCCGACCTGCACCACGCCACGGCCCTCGGCGTCGATCCCGGCACCGCCCTGCACCGCATCGAACGGCTGCGCCTCGGCGACGACTTCCCCATCTGCCTGGAGACCGTCTACCTCTCCGCCGAACGCTTCCCGAGCCTGGACGAGTCCCTCCTCAAGGGCTCGCTGTCGGAAGCGCTGCAGAACACCCACGGAGTCAGGGTCGTCCGGGCGACCCAGCATATCCGGGCGGTGAACGTGACCGGCCGCCAGGCCCGCCTCCTCGGCGTCAAGGAGGGCTCCGCCGCCCTGCTCGTACGACGCACGGCGTTCGACGACACGGGGCATGTCGTGGAGTACGGCGAGTCGTTGTGCCGTGGCGATCTGTACGAGTTCTCGCTGGTGGTGACGAAGTAGCCCCTGCTCGCTCCGTGTGCTCCGCTCCGGCGCGGCTCTGCTGCTGGCGAATCTGCTGCGGGCCGAGATTCCTTCCGCGCGGCCGTGGTCCGGCCGAGGGTGGAGACACCGCGGTGATCCTGGCCGCGCCACCAGAAGGAGGAGCGATGGCACGATTCAGCAGCACCCTGGAACCCAGGGCCGAGGAGGGGGACACCCCGCCGTCCCGGTTCGACGACCACCTCGCCGCCCAACTCCTCAACCAGCGCATCGTGTTCCTCGGCACGCAGGTCGACGAGGTCTCCGCCAACCGGGTCTGCGCACAGCTGCTCCTGCTCTCGGCGGAGGACTCGCGCACCGACATCGGCCTCTACATCAACAGCCCGGGTGGCTCGGTGCACGCGGGCCTGGCGATCTACGACACGATACGGCTCATCCCGAACGACGTGTCGACCCTCGCCATGGGCTTCGCCGCGAGCATGGGGCAGTTCCTGCTCACCGTCGGCACCCCGGGCAAGCGCTACTCGCTCCCGAACGCGCGGATCATGATGCACCAGCCCTCGGCCGGCATCGGCGGCACCACCGCCGACATCGCCATCCAGGCCGAGAACCTCCAGTTCACCAAGGAGACCATCGAGCGGATCACCGCCGAACACACCGGCCAGAGCGTGGAGACGATCGGCCGCGACGGCGACCGCGACCGCTGGTTCACGGCCGAACAGGCCAGGGAGTACGGCATGGTCGACCGGGTCGTCGAGTCCCTCGACGACGTCCGCCCGGCCTCCTCGAAGCGACGGATGGGACTCTGACATGAGCCAGTACACGATCCCGAACGTGGTCGAGCGCACCCCGCAGGGCGAGCGCGCGTACGACATCTACAGCCGGCTGCTGTCCGAGCGGATCATCTTCCTCGGGACCGAGATCGACGACGGCGTCGCCAACGTCGTCATCGCGCAACTGCTCCACCTGGAGTCGTCCGCTCCCGAACGGGAGATCGCGATCTACCTCAACTCGCCCGGCGGATCGTTCACTTCACTGATGGCGATCTACGACACGATGGGCTACGTCGGCGCGCCCATCTCGACGTTCTGCGTCGGTCAGGCCGCCTCGACCGCCGCGGTGCTCCTGGCCGGGGGAGACCCCGGCCGGCGCTTCATCCTGGAACACGCGCGGGTGCTGCTCGGCCAGCCCGCGAGCGGCGGTGCGCGGGGCACGGTCTCCGACCTGAGCCTGCAGGCCAAGGAGATGCTCCGTATCCGGTCCCAGGTCGAGGAGGTCCTGTCCCTGCACACTCATCACCCCGTCGAGACCCTGCGCGCCGACATGGACCGCGACAAGATCTTCACCGCGCGGGAGGCCGTGGCGTACGGACTGGCCGACGAGGTGCTCAGCCGACGGCTGGTGCCCGCGGCGGCTTGACCATGTCGCCGCCGCGGAGCCTCAGCGGGCGCAGGGCCTCAGCAGCTCAGGCCCTGCGCGCCTCAGGCGGCGAGGCGGATGTCGCCCAGCCGGGACTGCGCCTCGGTGCGCCGGGGCGCGGTGCGGGACCCGGACCTGAGGGGCTGGGAGGTGAGGGGCTGGGACCGGAGCGGCTGGGCCGGTCGTGCGAGCCTGCCGTGCGCCAGGGCGAGCAGATCGGCGAGGCCGAGCCCGAGTGCGTGTGCGGCGGCCGCGAGGACCTCGGACGAGGCCTCCTTGCGGCCCCGCTCCAGCTCGGAGAGGTACGGCATCGAGATCCGGGCCGCGTCGGCCACGTCCTTGAGCGTCCGCTCCTGGGCGAGCCGCTCGCGCCGCAGGACGTCACCCACGACGTCACGCCACAACGGCTCCTTGGGCGCCGGCTCCTCCGGCTTCGCCGGCGCGGCCGGTACGGGTCGCAGGGGAATGACACGGGCTTCTTCGGACGCGTGGCTGCTCACCTCTCCACCCTAGAAAGCGCGGCGCGATTCGGGGAGGTCATCGCGTTCTGCCCTCGGCGAAGCCCGGGCCCTCGTTGAGTATGTGCTGGTAGGCGCCCTCGACGTTGAGCGAGGAGCGGTTGGCCTTCGAGATGCACCAGGCCGCCGCGATGTTCACCACGATCCCCGCAAGGCCGTGCCGAACACCAGTCCGCCCTCCACCTCGGGCGGGTCGATCAGCCGCCGCACCGCCTCGTACGCCAGCCAGGCGCCGAGCAGCAGCAGCGTGAGCCCGTTCGCCTGCGCGGAGAGGATCTCGGCGCGCCTGAGGCCGTACGTGAAGCCGCCCCGGGCCGACCGCGCGGCCAGCCGCATCGCGATGAGCGCCGGCACGATGGACACGGCGTCCGTCAGCATGTGCGCGGCGTCGGAGATCAGGGCGAGCGACTGGGCAAGGACGCCGATGACGACCTCGGCCGCCATGAACGTGGTGCTCAGCGTCAGCGCGATCGCGAGCTAGCGGCGGTCCGCGTCCGCCGACACACCGTGCGAGTGCCCCGCGTGCCCGTCCGACCCGTGGTGGTCGTGGTGCGCGCTGGTCATGTGTGTCCTCCTCGATACGGTGTAGGGCCTCCGCAATGAAGCGCACCTCGCGGAGATCGGCAAAGGCTGCGCCGGTGACCGTTGTCATCATCGTTGGCAGGCCTGACCTGCCGCGAAGAATTGGCGGTGGGGTCGGGTCAGGCGCCGAAGAGCTGTGTCCAGTACGTGCCCGCCGACCCGCCGCCCGCGAAGCCGACGCCTATGTGGGTGAAGGCCGGCTTGAGGATGTTGGCGCGGTGGCCGGGGCTGTCCATCCAGCCCTGCACGACCTCGGCGGCGGAGCGCTGGCCGCACGCGATGTTCTCGCCGATGGTGCGGCGGGTGCTGCCCGCGGCCGCGGCCCGGTGCCAGGGCTCGCTGCCGTCGGGGGAGGTGTGGGAGTAGAACGCGCGGGTCACCATGTCCGCGCTGTGAGCCTGTGCCGCATTCGTGAGCAGGGTGTCCACGGCCAACGGTCGCAGACCGGCCCGGGTCCGCTCGGCATTGGTGAGCGCCACGACCTCCGCGGCCGTCTGCGCCAGCCCGCCGGGGGTGAGGGTCCGGGCCCACAGGGCCGTCCAGTAGAGGGTGCCGGAGCGGCCGTCGGGCACGTACGCCACACCTGCCTCGGTGAACGCCGGGTCGTGGATCGTGCGCCGGGACTGCTCTCCGGACAGGCAGTACTCCACGAACTCCGCGGCGTCGCGCGGGCCGGAGACCAGGTGCTCGCCGACCGTGAGATACGCGTAGCCGTTCGCGGTGAGGCGCTGGTAGACCGAGAGCCCGTCCGCGCCCTCGGAGCCCAGGCTGCCCCGCGCGGCCATGCCGGCGGCATGCGTGTGCGCCGCGGCGGTGAGGCGGGCGTCGAGGGACA
>NZ_JAPWHT010000555.1:0-6080 GCF_027270795.1 Streptomyces sp. ActVer | reverse complement strand
GCCAGCATCACCGCGCCGGTCAGCGTCGCCACGTCGACGATCGCGTCCGGGGTCTCCTCGGAGGCCTTGGCAAGCGCGTCGGCGAGGACGAGCCGGCCCTCGGCGTCGGTGTTGAGGACCTCGACGGTCTTGCCGCTGTACATGCGCAGCACGTCGCCGGGGCGGGTCGCGGAACCGGAGGGCATGTTCTCGGCGAGCGCCAGCCAGCCGGTCACGTTGACCTCAAGGCCCAGCCGCGAGGCGGCGACGACCGCGGCGAACACGGCGGCGGCGCCGCTCATGTCGCACTTCATCGTCTCGTTGTGCCCGGCGGGCTTCAGCGAGATGCCGCCCGAGTCGTAGGTGATGCCCTTGCCGACGAAGGCGAGGTGCTTCTTGGCCTTGGAGGAGGTGTACGACAGCTTCACCAGGCGGGGCGCGGACGCGGAACCGACGCCGACGCCGAGGATGCCGCCGTAGCCGCCCTTCTCCAGGGCCTTCTCGTCGAGCACCTGCACCTTGATGCCGTGCTCCTTGGCCGCGGCCTGCGCGACGGCCGCGAAGGCCTCCGGGTTCAGGTCGTTCGGCGGGGTGTTGATGAGGTCACGGGCACGGTTCAGCTCCTCGGACACGGCGGTGGCGCGCTCGATGGCCGCCTTGAACGCCTTGTCGCGGGGCTTGCCGCCGAGCAGCGTGACCTCGGCGAGCGGGGCCTTGCCGTTCTTGGCGTCCTTCCCGCTGCCGTTGCTCTTGCCGTTCTCCTTGTAGACGTCGAAGGAGTACGCGCCGAGCAGCGCGCCCTCGCCGACGGCGCCCGCGTCGGCGGCGTCCTCGATCGGCAGGGCGAAGGCGGCCTTCTTCGAACCGGCGAGGGCACGTGCGGCGACACCGGCCGCCCGGCGCAGGGTCTCCCCGGAGAAGGACCCGTCCTTCTCCGGCAGAGCACCGAGACCGACCGCCAGCACGAGCGGGGCCTTGAAGCCGGACGGAGCCGGCAGCTTCGTCACCTCGCCCTCGCCGCCCGAGGCGCCGAGGGTCTCCAGAACGCCGGCGAGCCTGCCGTCGTACGCCTTGTCCACGGCCTCGGCGCCCGGTGCCACGACCAGGTCCCCGGACTTGGGCCCGGTGCCCTTGGCGACACCGACGACGATGGCGTCGACCCGCAGGCCGGGCGCCGCGGCGGTGCTGAGAGTGAGAGCAGTCACGGTGGTGAAATCTCGCTTCCATTGAGTTGCTGTGGCCGTCAGGGGTGAGGTCGGCCGGGGCGGTGGAGTCCCGGGCACGAGCCTACGCGCGGTGGCGCGTTTCGCTCATTCCAGCGGCCGTTCATCCGTGCGTGGTGGCCTGGCCACTTAACACCCTTCACTTCTGTGACCTGAGACACACTCCTGCTGTTTGCGATGAGTAACCCACTCGTCGCTTTGCATGATTTCCACGGATCCCCCTCGAATTGACCATCAGGGGATCTTGTTGGGGGAGGGGCGAACATGGCGCAGAGTGCGCGCAGATGGAGAAACTTGGCCGCTGTCATGGCGGCCGCCGGTCTGCTGAGCCTGGGGCTGGGAGCCCCCGGAGCGTCGGCGGCGGAAGAGCCGCGCATCGATCTGAGAGTGCTCGTCGTCGACAACGGCGACAGCCCCGTGGAAGCCATCAAGGAGGAGCTGAAGACCACCGGCATCCCGTACACGACCGTCGACCTGAACGACTCCGGCCGCCCGGCCATCACCGAGGCGTTCCTGAGCGAACCGGCCGACGGATCCGGCGGCGCACCGCGCGCCAGGTACCAGGGCGTCGTGCTGCCCAACGAGGCGCCGTTCGGGGCGGGTTCGGCCGAGCAGACGGCCCTGGAGGCGTACGAGAGGACCTTCGGCATCCCCCAGGTCGACGCCTACACCTGGGCGCACCCCGGGGTCGGCCTCGACTACACGGACGCGGGCGGCTGGGCCGGAACGCTCGACGGCCGCGAGGCGGCGGTCACCACGGCGGGCGGGGCGGGCTATTTCGGCTACCTCGACGGACCCCTCACATTCGAGGACAACTCACCCTCCGTCCAGGAGAGTTACGGCTACGTGGCCCGGCCCCGCGAGGGCTTCACCAGCTACGTCGACACCGCCGTGCCCGGCGGGACCGGCCGCGGCAGCCTGGTCGGCGAGTACGCGCGCGACGGGCGTCGCGAACTCGTCGTGACCTTCGCCTACAACCACTACCAGCAGCAGTTCCGCGTCCTTGCCCGCGGCATCGTCGAATGGCTGACTCAGGGTGTACACCTCGGTCAGAACCGGAACTACTTTTCTGTCCATGTCGACGATGTCTTCGCGCCCGACAGCCGCTGGGACACCGAACGCAACTGCACACCCGGCGACTTCGACTGCGTGGGCGGTGACGGCGAGGGGACCACGCCGATCCGTATGACCGCGGCCGACGCGGTGTACGCCGCCCAGTGGCAGCGGGAGAGCAACTTCACCCTCGACATGGTCTACAACGCCGGGTCAGGGGAGGAGTGGAAGAGCGAGAACGGCAACGTCGACGCGCTGACCGACCAACTCCTCGCCGACAAGGGCGAGTACCGCTGGGTCAACCACACCTCCACGCACCCCTTCCTCGGCTGCGTCCAGGACACCAGCACCGTGCCGTGGAGCTGCGCGAAGAACGCCGACGGCTCTACCCAGTACGTGAGCCGCGCCGACATCTCGACCGAGATCAGCGCCAACAACCTGTGGGCGGCGAGCCGCGGACTGCCCGTCGACACCAGCGAGTTGGTGACCGGCGAGCACTCGGGCCTCAAGTCCCTTCCGCAGCAGCCGGACGACAACCCGAACCTCGCGGGCGCCCTCGCGGACAACGGCGTCGACTGGACCGCCTCCGACAACTCCCGTGAACCGCAGCAGCGTTCGGTGGGCAGCGCCCTGACCGTGCCCCGCTACCCGATGAACGTGTACTACAACGTCGGCACGGCCGAGGAGATGACCGACGAGTACAACTGGATCTACACCTCGAAGGCCGACGGCGGCAGCGGCGTCTGCGAGAACAACCCCACGTCGACCTGTCTCGACGCCCCGCTCGACACGGCGACCGGCTTCGAGTCGTACATCCTCCCGCAGGAGGCCCGCACCGCCCTCGGCCACGCCGTGGGCAACGACCCGCGCCCGCACTACGTGCACCAGTCCAACCTGGCCGAGGACCGGCTGCTCTACCCGGTCCTGGACAAGGTGCTCGCCGACTACCGCGCGCTCTACGCCGACAACGCCCCGCTGGAGAACCCGCGGCAGAGCGCCGTCGGCACCGAGCTGAAGCGCCGCGCCGCCTGGCAGGAGGCCCTCGCCGACGGTGACGTCACGGCGTACCGCGTCGGCACGACCGTCACCGTCACCGCCCCGTCCGGGACGCAGATCCCGGTGACCGCACCCGAAGGGACACTCAAGGAACTCCTGCTCGGCACCACCGCGTTCGGGACGCCCTACGCGGGAGAGCGCTCGGCCTGGACCACGCCGGACGCTCCGCAGACAGCCCTCACCCTGAGACTGCCCGCATGACGGAGACAAGCGCCGCAGCATGACGCGCGCCCCGGCCAAGACCGGCCGGGGCGCGCCACCGAGCCGTAAGAAATGTTCCAGGGGGGAACACGCATGATGAGCACAGGCCGTCATGTCACCATGCTCACGGAGGGCACGTATCCGTTGGTCCACGGCGGGGTCAGCACCTGGTGCGACCAGCTCGTGAAGGGGATGCCCGAAGTCGGGTTCAACGTCGTCTCGCTCTCCGGCAACGGCCGCGAACCCGTGACCTGGGAGCTGCCGGGCAACGTCTACCAGCACACGTCCGTGCCGCTGTGGGGCACGCTGCAGGGATCCCGGCGCGCACCGCGCGGCCCGGCCCGCCGCCGCTTCATCGACACCTACGAGCGGTTCCTGCTGTCCTTCCTGGACCCCGAGGCGCACTGCGACTTCGGTGAGGCCTTCTACGAACTCGCCCAACTCGCCCGTGACGGACGGCTGTCGGCGGCCCTGCGCACCGAGGCCGCGCTGCGCTCGCTGATGTGGATCTGGACCATGCCGCATCTCCGGATCGCCCAGGCACGCCCCACCGTGCACGACGCGCTGACCGCCACCGACCTGCTGGAGCACGCGCTGCGCCCGCTGGGCGTCCGGCTGCCCGAGAACTCCGTCTCGCACGCCACCGGAAGCGGTCTGGCCACCCTTCCCGCCCTGGCCGCACGGCAGTTGGACGGCATCCCGTTCCTGCTCACCGAACACGGCATCTATCTGCGCGAGCGCTACCTCGGCTACCGCAGCGACGCACAGCGCTGGCCCGTCAAGGCCCTGATGCTCGGCTTCTACCGCGAGCTCAACACCCTCGGCTACAAGGCGGCCGACCTGATCACCCCGTGCAACCAGTACAACCGCCGCTGGGAGGAGCGCGGCGGTGCCGACCCCGACAAGATCCGTACCGTCTACAACGGCGTCGACCCCGCCGCCTTCCCGCACGCCGGACCCGAGCCGGACGTGCCCACGCTCACTTGGTGCGGCCGCGTCGACCCCATCAAGGACCTCGAGACACTGCTCCACTCGTACGCCATGGTCCGCGCCGAACTCCCCGAGACCAGGCTGCGGTTGTTCGGCCCGGTGCCGCCCGGCGGAGAGGCGTACAAGACCAAGCTGGAGAAGCTCGCCGCCGAACTCGGCGTCACGGACGGGCTCACCTTCGAGGGCCGGATCAGCGAGGTGTGGCGGGCCTACGCGGCCGGGCACGTCGTGATGCTCTCCTCCATCTCGGAGGGCTTCCCCTTCTCGATCATCGAGGCCATGTCGTGCGGCCGGACCACGGTCTCCACCGACGTGGGCGGCGTCAGCGAGGCGGTCGGCGACACCGGGCTCGTGGTGCCGCCGCGCGAGCCCGAGAAGATGGCCGCCGCCGCGCTCGTCCTGCTGCGGGACGACGAACGGCGCCTGGAACTGGGCCGGTTGTCCCGCCAGCGCGTCATCGAGCGCTTCACGCTCCGCCGCTCCGTGGACGCCTTCCGGACGATCTACCAGGAACTCGCGGGCCTGCCCGAGGTGTACGAGCCCACGCTGGAGACCGTCGCCGACTGGACCCTCGAACTGCGCGACCCCTGGTACCAGGCCGTCGCTACGGACGGGACCGGCTGGTGAGCGGATCGATCCGGATGCCGCCCGGCTCGCGGCCGGACACCCTGCCCCATGTGCCGCGCCAACGCCGTCCCAGCTGGGCGGAGCCCGACCCGGTGGACGAACTCGCCAAGCGGCTCGAGGAGTTCATAGCCGCCGCCGTCCACCCGGACGAGATAGCCGCGCTCCTGGAGTCCGACGGCATGTCGGACGACCAGATACGCGAGAAGTACGGCTGCAAGGACTCCTTCTCGCTCGCCGAGGAGCTGTACGAGCGGGTCGAGCGCCGCCATCCCGAACCCTCGGTACCGGCTCACGACCCCTGGGAAATCGGCCTGCTGGGCTGCCTGTTGAGAGGCGTCGTCTTCGCCCTGCCCGGCCTCGGCTACGTCCTCGGGGCGCCGCTCCTCGCGGGCCCGCAGGACGGCCTCGGGCTCCCCGCCGGTACGGTCCCGCTGCTGGCCGGCGCCCTGTGCGGCTGGACCTGGAACCAGGGGCTCGCCCACCGGGCGTACTCCTGGCTGGGGCTGGGCGACAAGGCGGCCTCCCGCCGCTCGCTCCTCGTCGGGGCGCCCGCGGGCGCACTGCTCGGCTCGCTCGTCGCACTCGCCGTCGCCCCCGGGCACCTCGGCGCGGTCGCCTTCGCCGCCGGGCAGTCCTGCTACCTCGCGGCGGCCACCGTACTGCTGGTGATGGGCCGCGAACGGGCCCTGCTGGCCGCCCTGTTGCCCATGGCGGCCGGTGCCGTACTGGCGATGGCCCAGCCCGTCCCGGAGGCCGCGAGACTGGCCCTGCTGCTCGGCTCGCTCGGCATCGTCGGCGCGCTCGCCGCCATCGAAGTCGCCCCGGCCGTACGGCAGTCGGGGGACGGGACCCGGATCGGCTGGTCCGCCGGGTTCGCGGCGCTGCTGCCCTTCGGCGGCGGCCAGGAGACCAAACGGGCGCGCAGCGCCTCGCCCTGGCTCGCCGGCAGAT
>NZ_JAPWHT010000554.1:0-6088 GCF_027270795.1 Streptomyces sp. ActVer | reverse complement strand
CCGACGAGGGCGATTCGGGCCGCGACCTGGTGATTCCGTCAGCTTGATCTGCTACACCACTCGGCGGGACGCCATCCGGCCCCCCCTCGTAGGCGCTGACCCGCACAACGACGTGGTCCTGTGGGCCCTGACGCGCGTTGCCGTTCGGTTTGCCGCCTGAACGCCCAGTGCCGCCTCGCTCGCTCCAAGCGCGGCACCAGTTCCCTGACGAGCCATTGCCTGACGAGCGGTCACATCCCGCTGTGCAAAGGACAGTTCCGCCAGCCGTACGAAAGGTCATTCCCATGCCCGTCGAGTTCCTCGGCATCGCCGCGACCAACAACGGATCCGAAACCACCGCGCGGTCCGGCGCAGCCTTCGACAAGGAGTACACCCTCCGGCTGGCGCGGGTGCACGAGGAGCACTGCTGGGACCGGGTGCTGTTCGCCTACGGCTCCGGTTCGCCGGACCCCGCGCCGGCCGCCGCCTACATCGCGAGCAGGCTGGACCGGCTCCAGATCCTGCTCGCCCACCGGCCCAACGTCTCGTACCCGACCTTCGCCGCGAAGACCTTCGCCACCCTCGACCGGATCAGCGAGGGCCGGCTGACCGTGCACTTCATCACCGGCGGCAACGACCAGGAGCAGGGCCGCGAGGGTGACATCCTCACCAAGGACGAGCGGTACGCCCGCACCCGCGAGTACATCCGGATCGTCAAGAAGATCTGGACGACCCGCGAGCCCTTCGACCATGAGGGCGAGCACTACCGTTTCCACGACTTCGTCAGCGACGTCTTCCCGGTTCAACAGCCCCGCCCGAATGTGTCGTTCGGAGGTTCGTCGCCCGCCGCGTACGCCGCAGGGGGCGCCGAGGCCGACATCTACTGCCTCTGGGGCGAGCCCCTCGCGACGACCGCCGAGCAGATCGAGAACGTGAAGGCCTCCGCGAAGGCCGCGGGCCGCACCGAAGTACCCCGCATCCAGGTGGCGTTCCGCCCGATCATCGCCCCGACCGAGGAACTGGCCTGGGAGAAGGCGCATCGCACGGTCGGCGTGATCAAGGCCCGTAAGGAGAAGGGCGAGGCGATCACCAAGCGCCACAACGGGCAGGCGCTGCCGCAGAACACCGGCTCGCAGCGGCTGATCGCGATCGCCGAGGCGGGCGAGCGGTACGACCGTGCCCTGTGGACTCCGACAGCCGCCGCAACCGGGGGCGCGGGCAACTCCAACGCCCTGGTCGGCACGCCGGAGACGGTCGCCCAAGCCCTCCTGGACTACTACGACCTCGGTGTCGACATCCTCTCCGTCCGTGGCTACGACCTGTTGGACGACGCGATCGACTTCGGCCGGTACGTGATCCCGATCGTCCGCGAGGAGGTCGCCAAGCGCGACGCCAAGCACGACGCCGAACGGGCGGCGCGCGCCACGCAGAACCTCGCGGCGGTGAATGGATGACATCAGTGGCGCAACCACCGTCGTCCTCAATCGAGTTGACGGTGATTCAAGTGACCGTGTCCGACCCGCGGGTGAGACCGCTGCTGCGCGAACTCGGCGACGAGTACTCGACGCGATACGGCAAGGACGCTCACGCCGAACTCGCCCGCTATCCCGACGAGGAGTTCACCCGGCCGCACGGCGGGGTGCTGCTCCTGGTCCTGGAGCGAGATGAGCCGGTCGCGGGCGGCGCCTTCCGCCGGTACGACGCAACCACAGCGGAACTCAAACGGATCTGGACGCACTCCGCCCACCGCAGACGTGGCCTCGCGCGACGTGTCGTCGCCGAACTGGAGCACGAGGCGAGGGCGCGCGGCTACCGGCGGATCTACCTGACCACGGGGCCGCGCCAGCCCGAGGCCCGCGGTCTGTATCTGGCCACCGGCTACACCCCGCTGTTCGACACGTCCGCCGACCCGGAAGCCATGGGCCCGCTGCCCTTCGAAAAACACCTGCCGGCCGAAGCGCGCACCTGAAAGACCGCAGGCATCTGACCGCAATCAGCCATGAACATCCAGGCCGTTGGGATCGAGTGCTGCTCGGATCCGGTCGAGCCACTCTGCGCCGAGTTGGCGCCCGTTCGGGAGTTGGTCGTCTCGGTCCCAACGCCACGTTGTGATGATTGCCAGCACGAGGATCCGGCACTCACGAAGCAAGTCCTGGTCGACACCCGGATAGTGCTCGCTGACCTCTTCGGGCGCATGGGCGAGGTCGAATTCGACGGGCCCACGACAACACGTCTCAAAGTCGATGAACAGCAGCCCGTTCTTCGTGGTGAGCAGGTTGCCCGGGTGCGGCTCGCCGTGCAGCAACTGCTCGGCGGCGCCGCGCTCGGCGATCGCTCGCCTCAGACGACGTAGCGTATCGCCGAGCAACTCCCGGTCCGCGTCGGCGAGTTCCGGAGTGCGCTCGCGGTTCGCCAGGAATTGTTGAGCCTGCTCGACTCGATCCATGAAGTGCGGCGTCGGGACATCGAGCTTGCGCATCCCTGCGTGCAGCTGCTCGAGCGCATGGGCGAAGTCCGCCGGCGAGACCTCGTGAGGCACCATGGGTTCGTAGTAGGTCCACAGCGTGATCACGAAGCCATCGCGCTCATGGACGCGTGGCTCCACGCGCGGCTCAAGGGCAGCCACCGGGCACCCGGATTCGCCGAGCCGCTGAGCGACATCGACCTCGAACTGTGCGACCTGTTGCTCTACAGGTGCCACCCGGGCCAGGACGTCACAAGGCAGCAGACGCAGAGTGAGCTTGTTGGAGTCATTGAGAATGATCGCGTCGTCGACGGCCAGGTCAAGCGATGAGGCGATCGACCTGGCCGCGGCCATCGCACGCGAGACCTCTGATGCCTGCATCGTTGCCCGGCCTCTTTCCCTTGAGCGCTGCCTCGACTCTCCAGCTGGTGCAACTAGCTTGCGCACCCTACCAAGTTGTCGATCGAGGAACGCCTGCTGCAGCCCGGGCGGCGCCCAGGGAGCCGGGAGTTCAGTGAAGGTGGGACAGGACCTGAGGATTCGCGCAGTGCGCGAGTGGCCGGCCTGCCAGGAATGCGGCCACCTCCGAGGCCACGATGGAGGCGGCGTTGAAGGCGGTCTGTTTGCTGGCGCCGGCCAGGTGTGGCGTCATGACGATGTTGGGGGTCGTCAGCAGGCGTGAGCCGGCGGGGATCGGCTCGCGGGGGAAGACGTCGAAGGCGGCGCCGAAGAGTTTTCCGGAGTCCAGGGCGTCGCACCCGGCGTCGTAGTCGACGAGCGACCCGCGGGCACAGTTGACCAGCACGCCGCCGGCCGGCATCAGGTCGATCATCTGCCGGGAGATCAAGCCCTCGGTCTCCGGAGTCGCGCGGGCATGGACGGTGACGAACGTGGAGCGTCGCATGAGGTCCGCCAGGTCGGTGACCTCGGCCGGTGACACGTCGTGCGCATGGACAAAGGGGTCGGCGACGAGCACCTGTGCGCCGAATCCGCGGAGGATCCGGGCGACCCGGGACCCGATGGCGCCGTATCCCACGATGCCGACGGTGCTGCCCTCCAGCTCCGGTCCGAAAAGAGACCGTGGGAGTGAAACGAGCCCTGATGGAAGCCTGCGACCGCAAGATCCTGCTGGTCGACCACACCAAGTTCCAACGCCGCGGCCTCTACCAGCTCGCACCCGTCACCGCGTTCGACCTCGTCATCGTCGACGCCGGCATTTCACGGTCGCAGCTCGACACGATGCAGGCCGGCGGTGCGGAAGTCCTCGTCGCCGACCCGGAGTGACAGGCCGGGTTCGCGTGCGGTGGGGGAGCGGCCCGCGGCCGCCGCCGGTGTCGGCTGCACCGGAAGCCGGTCCAGCAACGACGCGTTCGGCAGGATCACCCCACACCTGTGCAGGGCGTAGCCGCGCGGCAGCGCGTCCGTCCAGGCCCTCGGCCGGCCCCTGCAACGGTCTGAACTGGCCCGAAATGACGGCGAGTTGACGCAGGTCTTCCTGGACCAGCGGGCCAAGGGTGACTGCTGTCTGCGCAGGTTGGCGCCGGATGGACGGCGCAAGTCGATCCAGGCGATTGCCGCTCGGCTGCCGGACGGCCCGCTCGGCCACCGCGGGCTCGGCGCGGGCCGGCTTTATTCGGTTGCCGCTCCCCGTGTCCGCCCCTCACCATGGGCGGGACATCGGGACCTGCCCGGTGCTCCACGAGAGGAGGCACGACGGTGACCACGACTGTCCTCGGCCTGCCCGCAGACCGCCTCTCTTTCGACTCATGGAGCACTTCCAGCGATGTCTCACGACGATCTCTCGCAGCACCCTCAGCACCCTCAGCACCCTCAACACCCGGCATTTCCTGACGACTTCACCACCGGCCCCTCCCGCCACGTCCCGCAGCCGGGCAACGCGGTACTGGACGACGTCGACGACCGGTTCGTATTCGACTTCCGTGCCTACGACGACCTCGAGGACGGTCAGCGCTGGTCGACCTGGCTCAGCGTCGAACCTCTCAGCCGAGGCCCCGAGCCGCTCCCGGACTGGGTGGTGACCTCGCAGGGCGCGATCGACACCGAACTCGGCGTTCTGAAGACCGGCAAGGAAGCCGACGTCCACCTCGTCGAGCGCGCCGACCCCCGAGACCCCGCCGGCGGCGTGGTCATGGCGGCCAAGCGGTACCGCTCTCCCGAGCACCGGACCTTCCACCGCTCCGCGTCCTACACCGAGGGCCGCTCGATGAAGCGCTCACGTGATGAGCGGGCCATCAAGCGGAAGAGCACCTTCGGCCGGCAGGTCGCGGCCGGAGAGTGGGCGGTGTCCGAGTGGGGTGCGCTGGTGCGGCTCTGGAACCTCGGTCTGCCGGTTCCCTACCCGGTCCAGATCGACGGCACCGAGATCCTGATGGAGTGGATCACCGTCGTCGACGAGGACGGCGCCGTCCAGACCGCGCCCCGGCTCGCCCAGACCCGACCCTCACCCGAGCTGCTGGCCTCGTACTACGAGCAGCTCACCGACGCGCTCGCGACGATGGTGCAGAACGGCATCGTGCACGGCGACCTCTCGGCGTACAACATCCTGGCGGCGGGCGAGCGGCTGGTCGTCATCGACCTGCCACAGATCGTCGACCTGGTCGGCAACCTCAACGGGATGACCTTCCTCCAGCGCGACTGCGCCAACATCTGCGGCTGGTTCCGCTCGCGGGGTCTCGACGTCGACGAGCACGCGCTGTTCGCGGAGCTGATGGCGCACGCCTTCTGAACCGGGCGGCGTCGGCCGATCTGTGTCAGGTGAACGATTTCGGCGAGTGGCATGTCGGCCGGGTCGGCCGGGCCGGCCGCTTCACCGTGGCGTCGGGCCCGTTGCCCCCGTGGGGAATTCCTCGATGCCGATGACCCGCAGCAGCTCCAGCCGCTCGCGGGTCTCGGCGTCCGCGGGGGTGAGCACCAGCAGTTGCTGGCCCTGGTCGGGAGTGACCAGGGTCTCGCAGTCCATCAGCAGGGGGCCGACCCGCGGATGCAGCAGGGTCTTGCGGTCGGCGCGCCGGACCGCCACCTCATGCTCTGCCCACAGCCGGCGGAAGTCGGCGCTCGCGGTCTGTAACCGGTCGACGAGTCCGGCGACCGTGGAGTCGCCGGACCGGCGGCCGGCGGCCGAACGCAGGTCGGCCACGAGCTGGCGGCCGTGGCGTTCTTGCTCCTCGGGCGGGGTGACGGCGCGGACCGCGGGGTCGGTGAACCAGCGGTATGCGACGTAGCGGCGGTCGCCGGACAAGCCGGTGTGGTCGCCCATGAGCAGGAGCGCGGCCCGGTTCTGGGCGAGGGCCTCACCCAGGCCGGACAGCACCAGGGCCGGGGTGTCGCCGAGCAGGTCGAGCATGCGGATCAGGCCGGCGCGGGCCAGGCGAGCCACCCCGTCGGCCGGTGGGGGCCGATGGCCGGCCAGGTGGAACAGGTGGTCGCGCTCGTCGTCGGAGAGGCGCAGCGCCCGGGCCAGCGCGCCGAGCAACTGGACCGATGGCTGACTGCTGCGGCCCTGCTCAAGGCGTACGACGTAGTCCACCGACATGCCGGCGAGCGCGGGCTCATGACGTCGACGCCGACGGGCGCCCGGCAGAACTCCGATCCGTCCGAGACCACCCAACTGAGGGTGCCGTCACA
>NZ_JAPWHT010000553.1:0-6182 GCF_027270795.1 Streptomyces sp. ActVer | reverse complement strand
CGCACCCCGGCGAGCGCGGCACCGGTGCGCGGGTCGTCGATCCGGGTGGCGAGCGCGGCGCGGGCACCCCGGGTGGTGGTGGCCTCCGCGTCGAGCAGCCCGCGGAAGATGCTGTCCGTGACCAGGCTGCGGGCCTCGATCATGCCCCGGTAGTCGTTCAGCGAGTACTCGTGGACGCGGAAGCCGCGGTGCTGGTCCGCGTCCAGCAGGCCCTGGGCCGACAGGTCGACCAGGGCCTCGCGGACGGGGGTCGCGGAGACGCCGTACTGCTCGGCGATCTCCTTGACCGTGAACTCCTGGCCCGGCTTGAGGCGTCCGGCCAGCACCTCGTCGCGGAGCGCGTCCGCGATCTGCTGCCGCAGGGTGCTGCGGGTGACGGCGCCATTGCCGCTGCCGGTGCGGGGCATCGTCCGTTCCTTCCCCGAGCGGGTAAGTACTCGCTCATGTCTACGAGCCAGTCACCTTACGCGTTCGGGAAAGGGCCATCCGGACCACACCGGTCCTGCGCTACACCGTGTGCTCGTCCGCCACCGAGAGCGCCTCGTCGAGAGCGGCCAGACCCTCCTTGGCCTCCGCCTCCGTGATGTTGCACGGGGGAACGACATGGGTGCGGTTCATGTTGATGAAGGGCCACAGACCGTGCGCCTTCGCCGCGGCACCGAACGCCGCCATCGGCGCGTTCGCGGCGCCGGACGCGTTGTACGGCACCAGCGGCTCCCGCGTCTCCCTGTCCCGTACGAGTTCCAGGGCCCAGAAGACGCCCGTGCCGCGGACCTCGCCGACGCTCGGGTGGCGTTCGGCCAGCTCGCGCAGCCCGGGACCGAGCACGGTCGCGCCGATCCGGGTGGCCTGGCCGAGGATGTCCTCCTCGTCCATCACGTTGAGGGTCGCGACGGCGGCGGCACAGGCGAGCGGGTGCCCGGAGTAGGTGAGGCCGCCCGGGTAGGGGCGCTTCGCGAACGTCTCGGCGATGGCGGGAGAGATCGCGACACCGCCCAGCGGCACGTACCCGGAGTTCACACCCTTCGCGAACGTCATCAGGTCCGGCACGACCCCGTAGTGGTCCGCGGCGAACCAGTGCCCGGTCCGTCCGAAGCCGGCCATGACCTCGTCCAGGACGAAGACGATCCCGTACTCGTCGCAGAGCGAGCGGACGCCCTCCAGATATCCCGGCGGCGGCATCATGATCCCGGCCGTACCCGGAATCGTCTCCAGGATGATCGCGGCGATGGTCGCCGGGCCCTCGAAGGCGATGGTGTCGGCGAGGTGCTGGAGCGCGCGCTCGCACTCCTGCTGCTCGGTCTCCGCGTGGAACGGCGAGCGGTACAGGAACGGCGCCCAGAAGTGCACGACCCCGGCCGCCCCGCTGTCGTTCGGCCAGCGGCGCGGGTCACCGGTGAGATTGATCGCGGCGGAGGTCGCGCCGTGGTACGAGCGGTAGGCGGAGAGCACCTTCGGGCGGCCGGTGTGCAGCCTGGCCATGCGCGTGGCGTTCTCGACGGCCTCGGCGCCCCCGTTGGTGAAGAAGATCTTGTCCAGATCCCCCGGCGTCCGCTCGGCGATCAGCCGGGCCGCCTCCGACCGGGCCTCGACGGCGAAGGCCGGCGCGAACGTCGTCATGCTCGCGGCCTGCTCCTGGATCGCGGCGACGACCTTCGGGTGCTGGTAGCCGATGTTCGTGAAGACGAGCCCACTGGTGAAGTCCAGATACCGCTTGCCGTCGTAGTCCCAGAAGTACGCCCCCTCCGCGCCTGCGACGGCGAGGGGGTCGATGAGCTCCTGCGCGGACCAGGAGTGGAACACATGCGCACGGTCCGCGGCCTTCACGGCGGCGCCGGCCTGGGGATTGGGCTGAGGGGTCATGCGGCCGAGCGTAGGTGTCCGGGGCGAGGGCGCGACATCGGCGTCCTGTCTGCGGTGCGGCCGGGAACGCGACAGGTTGTCGCGTGTAGGGACGCCGGTGGAGTCCGGTGGAGTCCGGTGGGGGGCTTGGCGGAGTGCCGTTGGCGGCCGAGACAGCCATCTATTGACAGCATGCTGTCGTGATGACAGCATGCTTACATAATCACCGACAGGGCCGGACGGCCGATCGGTACGACCGAGGAGGAACCATGAGCGGCAACCGCAAGCCCGTACACCTCGCCGTCTACGACACGCTCGCCGACTGGGAGACGGGCCACACGACCGCGTACCTCGCGAGGGGCGGCTACGAGATCCGGACGGCCGGAGCGTCTCTCGCCCCCGTGAGGTCCGTCGGCGGGCTGCGGATCCAGCCCGACGTCGCGCTCGACGACCTGCGGCCCGAGGACAGCTCGCTGCTGATCCTGCCGGGGGCCGATCTGTGGGACACGAGCGACGACCTCGCCCCCTTCGCACGCAAGGCGCGGGAGTTCCTGGACGCCGACGTGCCCGTCGCCGCGATCTGCGGGGGCACGGCGGGCCTCGCCCGCGAGGGACTGCTCGACGACCGGGCCCACACCAGCGCCGTCTCCTTCTATCTGGCGGCCACGGGATACAAGGGCGGCGAGCGGTACGTCGACACCGACGCCGTCACGGACGGCAAGCTGATCACCGCCGGTCCCACCGAGCCCGTCGCGTTCGCGCGGGAGGTGTTCGCGCTGCTCGGGGTGTACGAGGGGGAGGTGCTGGACGCCTGGTACCGGCTGTTCCACGACTCGGACGCGGAGGCGTACGCGGTGCTGGAGGCGGCGGGCCAGTGAGCGGGGCAAGCGAACCGGGTGCGGCGAGCGGGGCGGACAGGGCGCGGCAGGACCTGTTCAGCCGGAGCGCGCTCGGCGTCTTCCGGCTGAACGGCCAGTTCATGGGCGTGGCCGAGGAGCTGGCCCGCCCCGCCGGGCTCACCGCCGCCTGGTGGCAGGTGCTCGGGGCCGTACTGAAGGAGCCGCTGCCCGTCTCCGGGATCGCCCGCGTCATGGGCATCACCCGGCAGAGCGTGCAGCGGATCGCCGATCTGCTGGTCGAGCGCGGGCTCGCGGAGTACGTGCCCAACCCCGCCCACCGCCGGGCCAAGCTCCTCCGCCCGACGGACGAGGGCCTCGCGTCCGTCCGGCGGATCAACCCCGGACACGCGGCCTTCGCGGACCGTCTCGCAGGGACCCTCGGCGAGGCCGAACTGGCCGAGACCGTGCGTGTGCTGGAGCGACTGATCGGCGCGATGGAGACGGTCACGGAGGCGGAAGCGGAGACGAGCACGCGCACGGGCGGGTAAGACGGGCCCGGATCCGGGTGGGCGAACCGTGACAGAAACGGCATCCGCTGTTACGGAACCGTAGACACCGCTCCGGCCACCTCCCCGTTCGGCCGCACTATCCTCGGGCTGTCGCACAAGTACGGGGGAGGGCGGCATACCGATGGAGAAGCTCGGGCCTGCCGATCCGCTGCGGATCGGCGCGTACAGACTGCTCGCGCGGCTCGGTGCCGGCGGCATGGGGCAGGTGTTCCTGGCGCGTTCCGACCGGGGGCGGACGGTCGCGGTCAAGCTCGTGCGCCAGGAACTCGCCGAGCAGGAGGAGTTCCGGGCGCGCTTCCGCCAGGAGGTGCAGGCGGCCCGGCGGGTGGGCGGGTACTGGACGGCGCCGGTCCTCGACGCGGACACGGAGGCGGCGATCCCCTGGGTCGCCACGGGCTATGTCGCAGGACCGTCGCTCGAAACGGTCGTCGGGCACGACCACGGCGCGCTCCCGGAGCGTTCCGTACGGATCCTCGCGGCCGGTCTCGCGCACGCGCTCAAGGACATCCACGCGGCGGAGCTGATCCACCGAGACCTCAAGCCGTCGAACGTCCTCGTCACGATCGACGGCCCGCGGGTCATCGACTTCGGTATCGCACGCGCCCTGGAGACGGTGACCGACGGCGGCCTCACACGCACCGGCGCGCTCGTCGGCTCGCCCGGTTTCATGGCCCCCGAGCAGGTCCGTGGCGACCGCATCACGCCCGCGTGCGACGTCTTCTGCCTGGGTTCGGTCCTGTCGTACGCGGCCACGGGCGACCTGCCGTTCGGTACGGCCAACAGCGGCGTGCACGCCCTGATGTTCCGCATCGCCCAGGAGGAGCCGGACCTGGCGGGTGTCCCGGAGGGCATCGCCGACCTCGTCCGCCAGTGCCTGCGCAAGGACCCCGCCTCCCGCCCGAGCCTCGACGACATCCTGGAGCGCACGGGCGCGGAGGACACCGTCACGGACGGCCGCAGCCGCGACCCCTGGCTGCCGGGGATGCTGGTCGCCCAACTGGGCCGACACGCGGTGCAACTGCTGGACACGGAGGATCCGGAGAGCCCGGAGGGTTCGAAGGAGAGGGAGAGCGGGGCCGGGGCTCCGCCCCCCGCTCCTCAAACGCCGGAGGGGCTGAAGAAGTCTCAAGCACAACCAATCCGTCCGGCGTTTGAGGACGAGGCCGTTCAGGCCGACAGCGGGGGTCCGGGGGCGGCAGCCCCCAGGGACGGGAAGGGTAAGGGCGGCGGGGGCGGAGAAACTCCCGGTCCTCCCGAAACCTCCCCTCAACACGAACACGCCCCCACCCCCGACGGCCCCACCCCACCCCCACCGGGCCCTCCGGGAGCCGCGGCCTTCGACCACCTCCCCACCATGACCACGGGCCTGCCCGCGACACCCCCACCGACCGCCCCGCCGGGAGGACCGTCGGGAGGCCCACCCGTCCACCCGGCCTACGGCTACCCCCAGCAACACCCCCAGCCCGCCGCCTACGGCTACCCGCACTACCAACACCAGCCCGCCGGCTACCCACCCCCGCCGGGCTCGACCCCGCCCTACGGCCCCACGCCCCCCTACGGCCCAACACCCCCGTACGGCCCGGGAGTTCTCCCACAACCCGGCCCGCCGCCGGAGAGAGGCGGCCGCTCCACCGCGGTCCTGATCATCGTGGCGCTGATCGTCGCGCTGGGCGCAGGCGCATCCGTCTACGCACTGATGAAGGGCGACGGGGACAACCGCGCGGGCGGCGACCCCACCACCTCCCCGACGGCGGACGCGCCCACGACCCCGGGCCAGGTCACCGAGGGCCCCACGCAGCCGCCGACCACGCCGGAGGAGACGCCGACGGACGGCGCGATCCCCGTCAAGTACCTCGGCACGTGGACCGCGTCCATCGACAACGCCACGGGCCGCAACACCCGCGAACTCACCATCCAGCAGGGCGAGGTGGGCGATACGGTCCTCTCGCTCACGGCGGACGGCCCGCCCGGCAGCGGCACGTACCACTGTGTGTTCCGGGCGGAGCTCTCCGAGGCCCCGAGCGCCGGCGGTCCGCTGCGGATCGGCGCGTCCGAGGTCACGGTCGGTCAGCCGGCCACGTCCTGCAGTCCGGGCGAGGCAACGGAGTTGACCGTCCTCCCCGACGGCCGACTCCGCCGGGTGAACACGAGCAACGGCGACGAACTGACGTACACGAAGCAGGGCTGAGCCGGTCTCAGCGCAGTTGCTCGGCCAGTCCGACGATGACGCCCTCCGGACCGCGGACGTAGCAGAGCAGATAGCTGTCCTCGAACCGGGCCATCTCGCCGAGGAGTTCGGCGCCGTGCGGGCGCAGGCGGGCCACGGTGTCCTCGATGTCGTCGACGGCGAACATGACGCGGTGCGTGCCCAGCACGTTGTGCGGCCGGTCGCGCGCACGCCCGGCGCCATCGGCTACAGCGAACTCAACCTCGCCACCGGCTACCAGGGCGTGCACCGGGTCACCCTCGACGGCCACGACCCGTCGGTCGAGGAGATCGAACACGGCAACAGCGAGTACCCGTACCGCGAGATCGAGTACGCGTACACGTACGGCGAGCCGCCCGCCGACTCGCTCGTCTCCAGTTTCCTCACGTACATCAGCCGGGGGAGCGGCCAGGACGTGGTCCGTACGCACGGTCATCTGCCGTGCTCGACGCCGGTGGGGCAGAAGATCTGCGCCGAGGGGTAGCCCGACGGGCCGCGGGCACCGGGTGACGGCAGGGACCCTTGTGTGCGCCGGACACGCGCACAACCATGGATCCATGTCACCCACCCCCACCTCATCCCCCACGCCACCCCCCGTCCCGCACATACGCCCCAGCAGAAGAACCGTCCTGGCCGCGACGGCGGCTGCCGGAGCCGTCACGGTCGGGCCGTCCGCGGCGCCCGCCGCGTCCGCTCCGGCCATGCCGACGGCCGAGCTGGTGGACA
>NZ_JAPWHT010000552.1:0-6190 GCF_027270795.1 Streptomyces sp. ActVer | reverse complement strand
CGTCCCGCGGCCGCCCGTTCCTCGGCGGCCCGTTCCTCGGCGGCCCGTGTCGGAGCGGGCCGGGGTGCCGTCGGCCTCGCCGCGTTGCGCAGCGCGTAGGCCCCGGCTCCGAGCAGGACGGCGGTGATCAGCGCGGCCACCCAGTCGGGCAGCCCGAGCGCGAGGACGAGGCCCACGGTCAGCGCGAGGGCCGCGCCCGCGTACAGGGCGACGGCGCCGGACGCCGCGTACAGCGAGGCCGTACGGCGCTGCTTGAGGGTCTGCTCCCGCAGCTCCTCGCGTACGGCGTCGCGGGCCACCTGGGCCAGTTCGTCGACCAGGTGTTTGTCCAGATGTTCCATGTGTTCGATGCGGTCCATGGCGGCCGGGTACCCGCGCCCCTTCGCCCGTAACGCCGGGCGGCTCCGGCTCCGTTCGCCCGGCAGGACCCCGGCCGGCGTCCCGGGATCCGTACGAAACGATCTCGTTCCCGGCCGGCCCCAACTAGGCTCGTCCGCATGGACATTCTGGGAGCCACGCTGCGCATCTGCGTCGACGACCTGGAGACTGCGGTCCCCTTCTACGAGAAGCTGGCGGGCGGACCGGCGCTCCGCTTCGAGCGCGGCGGGGTATCCGTCGCGGCCGTCGGCTGCTTCTTGTTGATGAGCGGACCGGAGTCGGAGTTGGAGGTGCTCCGCAAGGTCTCGGCGACCATCGCCGTGACGGACGTCGACGAAGCCCACCGGGTCCTCACCGACTCGGGTGCCCACGTCGTGGCGGGCCCGGTGGCGACACCGGGCGGCCGCAACCTGATCGCGATGCACCCGGACGGTTACATCTACGAGTACGCGGACCGCCGCGCGGCCGAGTAGGTCACCCGGCGCCGTCGGAGCCGTGCGGCCGCATCCGGAAATCGTAGCGCGCGGGCAGCGGTTCGTCGGTGATCCGGGACCAGAGCACCCCGACCGCCTCGGCCCCTTCACGCAGGTCGGCCACCTCGAACCCCGCGTCGAAGACCGCGCGTGCCGCGTCCCTGTCGCCCTCGGCGAGCAGCAGCTCCGCCTCGATCAGCCGGAACCGGCCGCGTTCGCGGGTCGCGGGGCGCAGTCGCTCCCACACGGAGCGCGCGTCCGCCGTCCGCCGCGCCGCGAGGAGTGCGGTGATCGCCTCCCGCCCGAGCGCGGCCGTGGCGGCAGTCCAGGCATCCCCGTCGTCGCGCCGCTCCCGGCACAGGTCGTCGAAGGCCTCCGCGTACCGGTCGGCGGCCCGTTCCCGGTTGCCCGCCTCCTGATCGGCGACGGCGAGACAACGCAGCAACGGCCAGAGGGACGGGGTGAGTTCCAGGGCCCGCTCCCAGCTGCGTACGGCCTGTGCGCGGTCGTCGCCATGCCACTGGGCGACGCCCAGGTGGTACTCGGTGAGCGGCTTCGCGGGTGCCGTCTCCAGCATGTCCCGCCAGTGCCGGGCGACGAGCGTCTCCCCGGGCGGTCCCACCCGGCGCGGCTCCGGGAAGGCCCCGGACCGGAGCAGCTCCACCCAGGGCGCCTGCGCGTCACCGAGCGTGTCCTCCTCGAAGGGCGTGCCTGGCAACTTGAGGTCGCCGCACAGGACTTCGAGCGCGCCCCAGCCGGATCCGACGGCGAGCACCTCACCGGGTTCGGTGTCGGCGGACGCCCGCCAGCTCTCGTACGTTGTCGCGAACTCCCCACGTGGCAGGACTTGTTGGAGCTGTTCCTCGACTCCGGAGCGTGCCGCGGCCCAGTCGGTGCCGTGCACGGTCTCCGCGTCGGCCGTCAGCGGCCCGTACGCCTCCAGCCACGCCACCTCGCTCTCCGCGTCGAGGCGGAGGTGTTCCAACTGGGTGCGGGCGAGCCCGGCCTGGATCTCGCAGTAGCCGCCGGTGCCGGGCTCGGTGAGCCACTCCTGCCAGCGTCGGCCGCCGGTGCCGGACCCCCACACGAAGAGCTTGCGGCCGCGGAGCTCGTCGGTGGACGTCTGCACGAGCCCCTGCCCCGTCTCGTCCAGGGCGGCGATCCAGCGCCGCTGTCCGTCGGGCACCTCGTAGAAGTAGTCGGCCGGGTGCTCGCCACGCGGCGGATACGTCCGGTCGGCGCCCTCGCACTCCGGAACCGGCACCCGCCGCAGCCGGCGCTCGTAGCCGAAGTGCCAGGCCTCCTCGGCGGGCGCGAGCACCCGGCGCTCCTCGGGGACGGCGGTGTTGGACCACCAGTACAGCGGCGCGGCCTTCTCGTGCGGGTTGCGGACGCGTACGCCGACGTACAGGAAGTCGGAGCCCTCCGGCAGCCACAGGTCGACCTGGAACGGCAGGTCGCGCAGCCGTTCCCATTCCCACAGGCGCAGCATCTCGCCGCCGTCGGGCGCGGTGACACGGGCCGCGTGCAGGGGTGCGCAGGCGAGGGCCGAGTGGCCGGTGGCGCCGATGTTCCATTCGATGCCGCCGGAGAACCAGGCGCCGTTGAGCGCGAAGTCGGCGGGCTGCAACACCGGGTTGCGGTAGAGGAGTTCGCGGTCGGACGGCTTGTGGAAGAGGGACACGACACGGCCGCCGTAGCCGGGCAGCACGGTCGCGCGCAGCCGGTCGTTCTCGATGACGAGCGCCTCGACCTCGCGGGGTGCCCGCGTTCTCCCGTACCCGTCGCGGACGCGCTCGGGCAGGAGGCTGCGCAGTGGCTCGTAGCCGATCTGGCGGGCCATGTCGCGGGGCAGGCCCTCACGTTCCCGTTCGTCCACGT
Source organism: Streptomyces sp. ActVer (assembly GCF_027270795.1). Lineage (NCBI taxonomy): Bacteria > Bacillati > Actinomycetota > Actinomycetes > Kitasatosporales > Streptomycetaceae > Streptomyces > Streptomyces sp. ActVer. The sequence continues at coordinate 3,458 of NZ_JAPWHT010000552.1, read as the reverse complement.
GGTGCGTCTCGTCGAGCGGACGCAGTGGGGGCAGGGGGTTGGTGGGGCCCAACTCCGCGACCGGCAGCGTCAGTACGTCACGTCGGATGGTCGTCACGTCGACCATGGAACAGCGTGGACGGCGAGCCGACCAGGGGCACTCCCGGTCAGGATTGCGCAAAGGCCGCGACGACGATGTCGGCGAGGAGGGCTCCGGCGGTCCCGTCCGGGTCCAGGTCGGGGTCGTAGATGGTGACGTTGAAGCCGACACAGTGCGGGGAGTTCACCAACGGCCGCAGCAGCGCGGTCAGTTCGTCGGGCAGCAGTCCGCCGGGGTCGGGGCTGTCGACGGCGGGCATCACGGACGGGTCTAGCACGTCGGCGTCGAGGTGCACCCAGAAGCCGTCCAGCTCCGGCACGTCGAAGGCCTGGGCGGTGGCCCGGGAAAGGGCGTCGGCGCCCCACTCGCGCACATCGCCGACGGTCACCGTGGGGATCTTCAGCGCGGCGAGTTCGGCCCGGTCCTCCTCGAACTCGAGCTTGTAGCAGCCGGGGACGGTGCCCGGGGCCGGCGGGCGAAGGCCCAGGTTCGACGGGGCGTCCAGGACGACAAGGTTCCGAATGGGACTCACGTTCGAATCATATCGGCGGTGATGGCCCATCGTTCGTGGTCCCGCCAGGCCCCGTCGATGAAGAGGAACTCCGGCGAGAAGCCCTCCAGGCGGAACCCGCAGCGGCGGGCCAGGGCGATCGAGGCGGCGTTGTCCGGCTGGACGTTGATCTCCAGCCGGTGGAGTCCGAGCCCGCCGAACGCGTACCGGACCACCAGGTCGAGCCCCTCCCCCATCAGTCCCCGTCCGGCCGCGTGCGCGAAGGCCCCGTAGCCGAGCGCCCCGCACTGGAAGGCGCCCTCGACGATGTTGTTGATGTTGATGAACCCGGCGATCCCCCCGCCGTCCCTCTCACAGACGAGGAACCCGGCCTTCGTCGGATCCTCGATCAGCCGTCGCGCGTACGAGGCGTAGGCGGCGGCATTGGCCGGCGGGAACAGCCAGGGCTGGTGCAGCGCCTTGCTCTCACGCGCCCGTGCGATGAACTCGGCGCCGTCCTCGTGGGTGTAATGACGTATGCCCACGCGGGAGCCTTCGGCGAGGTATTCGGTAACGCCATGCATCCCGTAACGGTACGCGGCCGGTCAGCTTCGGCGCTTCATGAAATACGCCCCGCACAGCGCGCCGATCACCGTCGTGCCGAGGAGTGCCATCCACAGGGGCATGGTGACCTCGGGGATCAGCAGGCGGATCTTGGTGGCGCGGGTGTTCTCGAAGATGAAGATCAGCGCGAGCACGGCCAGCGCGATGACGGACACCCGCCCGGGCGTCATCAGGTTCCCGCCGCCTGCCTTGCCGCCGCCACCGCTGCTCTCCGAGGTCTTCGGGCTCATGCGCCCAGGATGGGCCGGGGAGCGGGACTCACGCGCGGCGAGAGGTTCCTCCGGGTGAGGCAGGGGGCCACAGGGGTGACGCCGGCGTCTCCGGCATCACGGCACGGCCGTCGCACGCGTCAGGCCAGTGCGGGCACGTCCAGTGTCAGCGTCCCCGCCTCGGCGTCCAGCTCCGCCGGCACCCCGAACGGGACCGTCAGCGCCCCTTCGCAGTGTCCGAAGCCGAACTCCTCGGCGATCGGCACCCCGAGCCCGCCGAGCCGGTCGAGGACGAGGGCCCTGATGCGGTCGTACGGGTCGCACCGCTCCCAGGAACCGAGCAGGACCCCGGTGACGCCGTCGAGCCAGCCTGCGCGCAGGAGTTGGGTGAGATAGCGGTCCAGGCGGTAGGTCTCCTCGTTCACGTCCTCCAGGCAGAGGAGGCCGCCGCGCGCCGAGGGCCGGGCGTGGGGTGTGCCGAGGTCGGCGGCGAGCAGGCTGAGGCAGCCGCCGAGGAGGACGCCTCTGGCCCGCCCAGGCACCAGCGCGCCCCCGCGCGAGTGCAGGGTCCGCACCGACTCCGGTTCGAAGAGCGTCGCCCGCAGATGCTCCTGGGCGCGGGCGTTCTTGATGAAGTCGATGCCCGCTGCCATCGGCCCGTGCAGCGTCACGAGCCCCAGGCGGGTCGCGAAGGCCTCGTGCAGGGCCGTGATGTCGCTGAAGCCGAGGAGCACCTTGGGGCCGGCGGCCCGCAGCTCGTCCCAGTCGAGCAGTTCGGCCATGCGCTGCACGCCGTACCCGCCGCGGGCGCACAGCACGGCGTCCACGCCCGGGTCGCACCAGGCGGCCTGGAGGTCGGCGGCCCTGTCGGCGTCGGCGCCCGCCAGATAGTCGAACGTGCCGTGCCGGTCCAGGACATGGGGTGCCACGACCGGGTCCAGGTCCCAGCCGCGCAGGATGTCGAGGCCCGCCTGCAGCCGCTCCTCGGGCACGGGACCGCTCGGCGCGACGACGGCGACACGGGCTCCGGGAGCCAGCCGCCGAGGTCGCACGAGTCCCTTCACTTGGCGAGCTCCAGGGTGGGGACGCCTGGCGGGTTCAGGCCGAACACCTGGGCGTACAGGGAGAGTTCGGCCTCCAGGGCCCGCACCATCGTGTCGGCCCGCCGGAAGCCGTGCCCCTCGCCCTCGAAGGCGATGTAGGCGTGCGGCAGCGGCCGTGCCCGCTCCTCCAGCCTGGCCAGGAACCGCTCGCACTGCGCGGGCGGGCAGATGACGTCGTCGAGGCCCTGGAGGAGCAGGAAGGGCGCGGTGACACGGTCGGCGTGCTCGGTGGGCGAGCGCTCGGCGTACCGGCCGGGGACCTCTGCGAGCGGTCCGACCAGGGTCTCCAGGTACTGGGACTCGAAGTCGTGGGTCTCGCCCTCGCCCCATCCCACCAGGTCGAGGATGGGGTAGATGATGGTCCCGCAGGCGTACACGTCGGTGCTCACCAGGGACGCGGCCGTGGTCCAGCCGCCCGCGCTGCCGCCGCGGACGGCGAGCCGGTCGCGGTCGGCGGTGCCCTCCTCGGCGAGGGCGAGCGCGACGGCCGCGCAGTCCTCGACGTCCACGACACCCCACTGCTCGCGCAGCCGGTTGCGGTACTCGCGGCCGTACCCGGTGGATCCGCCGTAGTTCACCTCGGCGACCCCGATGCCGCGCGAGGTGAAGTACGCGATCTGCAGGTCGAGGACGAGCGGGGCGCGGCCGGTGGGGCCGCCGTGCGCCCAGACGACGTAGGGCGGGAGTCCGTCGCCGGGGGCGACATGGCCGGGGTGGTGCGGCGGGTAGATGTGCGCGTGGATCTCGCGCCCGGCGGGTCCGCTGAACGTGCGGATCTGCGGTTCCGGGTAGTAGGCGGGGTCCACCGGGTCGTCGTGCGGGGCGCCGATGACCCGTGCCCGGCCGGTGCGGGCGTCCAGTTCGACGACCTCGTAGGCGCTGCGTGGGCTGGCCGCGACGGCGGCGACCCGGCTGCCGTCGGCGGCGGGCGTGGCCGCGTACTCGGTCCAGAG
>NZ_JAPWHT010000551.1:0-6204 GCF_027270795.1 Streptomyces sp. ActVer | reverse complement strand
CTTGAGCGGGCGGCGCGAACGAGGGCGCGGCGGCCCCCGGTGCCGGGGCCGCGGGCTCCTCCTCGGCGACCTCGCCGCCGAAGTTCTTCAGCAGCGCGTCGAGCCCGCCGTCGAAGCCCTGTCCGACCGCGGCGAACCGCCATACGTCCTTGAGGTAGAAGTCGCCCAGCATCACGGCGCGTTCGGTGGAGAACTCGCCACCGTTGAAGGAGTACCGGGCCACCTCCTCGCCGCCCGCGACGATGCGGAGGTACCCGGGGGCGACCTGCGACATCTGCCCGGTGCCGTCGATCGTCGCCGTGAAGGACAGCTGCTGGATCTGCGACGGGATCCTGTCGAGCGTGACGCGGAAGGACTCCGTGTCGCCCGCCTGCGCACCGAGAAGCTGGATGGACTCTTCGGGAGTCTTCGGCTGGTTGAAGAAGACGAAGAACCGGTCGTCCGAAAGCTGTTCGTCGGCGTCAAGACCGAAGCAGCTGATGTCGAAGCTCAGTCCGGGGCCGGTGATCTGCACACCCACGTACAGATCGGTGCCCGCGGTGAGGTCACTGATCTTGGCCTTGTGGCCGCGTTGGAATTCCCTGGCCATGCGTAACGACCGTCCCCCATCCCGATACGAGTGCGTCGCGTCAGGCTAACGGCAAAATCCGGCCGCGGACGAAGCCGGTACAGACCCGGTACAGAATCCCTGCTTCGAGCGGTCCTGGCAGGGTTTCGGCGCGGACGGGCGTCAGGCCGACGTCACTCGCCCCGGGTGGCGGGCAGGTGGGGCAGCCGGTCGGCGGCGACCACCCCTTCGAGGTAGCCGCGGGCCCGCTCGGTCCGCGGATAGGACTCCAGGAGCCGCCAGAAGTCGGGACCGTGGCCGGGAACCAGCAGATGCGCGAGTTCATGGACGAGGACGTAGTCGACGACGTATTCGGGCATGCCCTGAAGCCGGTGCGAAAGACGGATACTGCCCTCGGCGGGGGTGCACGAGCCCCAGCGGGTGTTCTGATTGGTGACCCAGCGGACCGAAGTGGGCCGGGCCCGGCCGTCGAAGTACAGATCGGAGAGGCGCGCGGCCCGCTCGGACAGCTCCGTGTCGCCGAGGACCCGCTTGTTCTCCTGGGCAGCCAGCTTGTCGAGCATGACGCTCACCCAGCGCTGCTCCTCCGCCTCGGACATCCGGGCGGGGATGAGCACGACGGTGCGATCGCCTTCACGGTACGCGGAGACCGTTCTGCGCCGTCGCGCGCTCCTGCGGACCTCGATCGCGCTCGCCCCCGAGCCGCTTGGCGGCTGGCTCGTCGTGCTGCGCTGTGGGTTTCCGGCGCGGTGCAGTGGGTCGGCGGGCACGCCCCGACGTTACCCGTTGCACACGGGGGAAGTCCCGCCTCCGGGACGCATCGATGCCGAACCGCACCCCACGCACTCGATTTGTACGACGAATATCCACCGCCTGTGGACAACTTTCGGCACGCGCCGGGCAATGCGGGCATGCTGACATTCGACCGGCGGAGCAGGACGAACACCCGTCGGCGCAACGGGGACGTACGGGGGTCGGTCATGCATCCGATGGTGAAACCCGCGCTGCGGCGCGGTTGGCGGGATCTCAACACCGTGCAGTTCGGGATGGCACCCGCACACGCGATGGTGCTCGGCCCGATGGACACGGCGACAGGCAGTCTGCTGACCTTGTTCGACGGCACCCGCGGACTGCCCCTGTTACGCGACGAGGGGCGCCGCATGGGTCTGCCCGACGGCCATGTCGACGGTCTGGTGGAGCGACTGGCCCAGGCGGGACTGCTGGACGACGCGACGGGCGGAGGCCCGGCCGCCGACGCTCTGCGCAAGAAAGCAGCGGTCCTGGACCGGCTGCGGCCCGACGTCGCATCGCTCTCCGTGGTCACTCCCGAACCGGGCGAGGCCATGCGCCGGCTGGCGGCCCGCCGCTCACTGCGCGTACAGGTGCGGGGCGCCGGCCGGGTCGGAGTGGTACTGGCCGCGGCGCTGGCGGGAGCGGGCGTGGGCCAGGTCGACGTGCAGGACGGCGGCTGCGTCGAGCCGTGGGACGTGGCTCCGGGCGGGCTGCCCGTCGAATCCATCGGTGAGCGCAGGGACGAGGCCGCACGCCGTGCGGTGCGCCGTGCGGCCCCGAACCGTCCGCCCCGGCGCGGCAGCGCGCGCCCCGCTCCCGAAGAAGAGGATCCGGGCCTCTCCCTCGTGATCATCACGCCCCGGGACGGTCTCGCGATCCACGCGCCCGATCCGTCGGCCACCGAGCCGCTGATCGACTCCGGAACACCCCATCTGTACGCCGGAGTGGTGGAGGGCACGGGAGTCGTCGGCCCGCTCGTCCTGCCGGGCGACACGGCCTGCGCGGGCTGCCTGGATCTGGGACGCACCGACCGGGACCCGACCTGGCCCCGCCTGCTGGCACAGTGGCGTTCCGCCCAGTCCCGTCACGTACAGGCGTGTGATCTGGCGCTGTCCACCACGGTGGCCGGGCTGGCCGCGGGGCATACGCTCGCGTTTCTGGACGGGGAGCTGCCGTCGAGTGCGGGGGCCCGCTGGGAGGTCTCGGTGCCTGGTTTCGACTGGCACTCGACGCCGGTGTGGGAACATCCCGCATGCCGCTGCGGGGCCGCGGAGAAAGCTAAGGGGGAGCAGACCTCGGACGACGAAGGGCCGCACGAGACAATGGCCGGGCAACAGCCGCACGCGGCACGGCTGTCCGGTACTTGGAGGGCGCATGTCTGATCTTCCCCGGAAGGCGGTCACCCGAACCGCCAAGCTCGCCGCACTACCGCTCGGCTTCGCCGGGCGGGCGACCTGGGGACTCGGCAAACGAATCGGCGGCAAGTCCGCCGAGCTCGTGGGTCGCGAGCTGCAACAGCGCACGGCGGAGCAGCTTTTCAAGGTGCTCGGCGAGCTCAAGGGCGGAGCCATGAAGTTCGGGCAGGCCATGTCCGTCTTCGAGTCGGCGCTGCCCGAGGAGGTCGCGGGCCCCTACCGCGCGGCGCTGACGAAACTCCAGGAAGCGGCCCCGCCGATGCCGACCCGCACGGTGCACTCCGTGCTGGCGGAGCGGCTCGGCGAGGACTGGCACGACCTGTTCCTGGAGTTCGAGGACAAGCCCGCCGCGGCGGCCTCGATCGGCCAGGTGCACCGGGCGGTGTGGCACGACGGCCGGGAGGTCGCGGTCAAGGTGCAGTACCCCGGGGCGGGCGAGGCCCTGCTGTCCGATCTGAATCAACTGAGCCGTTTTGCCCGCCTTCTGGGACCGTTGATTCCCGGCATGGACATCAAGCCGCTCATCGCGGAGCTGCGCGACCGGGTGTCCGAGGAGCTCGACTACGCCCTGGAGGCACAGGCTCAGCGGGCGCACGCGGAGGAGTTCGCGGACGACCCGGATGTGCTGGTGCCGGCCGTGGTCCACCAGTGCGAGCAGGTGCTGGTCACGGAGTGGATCGACGGGATCCCCCTGTCAGAGGTGATCACCGACGGTACGCAGGAGCAGCGCGACCGGGCGGGCCAGCTCCTGGCCCGCTTCCTCTTCTCGGGCCCGTCCCGCACCGGCCTGCTGCACGCCGACCCGCACCCGGGCAACTTCCGTCTCCTGCCGGACGACCCCGATGACGCCGAGGGCTCCGGCGGCAAGGGCGGCTGGCGGCTGGGCGTCCTGGACTTCGGCACGGTGGACCGCCTGCCGGGCGGCCTTCCTGCGACGATCGGCGACTCGCTCCGCATGACCCTCGACGGCGACGCCGAGGCGGTCTACGACCTGCTCCGCGAGGAGGGCTTCGTCAAGGAGTCCATAGAGCTCGACCCGGACGCCGTACTGGACTACCTGCTCCCCATCATCGAGCCGGCCCAGGCCGACGAGTTCACCTTCACCCGCGGCTGGATGCGCAGCCAGGCGGGCCGCATCGCCGACCTCCGCTCCCCCGCCCACCAACTCGGCAAACAACTCAACCTGCCCCCGGCGTACCTGCTGATACACCGAGTGACCTTGAGCACCATCGGCGTGCTGTGCCAACTCGGAGCAACGGTACGACTGCGGGACGAACTGGAGGAGTGGCTGCCGGGATTCGTCCTGGACGACGACCAGGCGCTGACGGAGGAGGACTCAGCGGCTGGGGCGTGAGCTCGGGACTCCGGAGCTCACCACCAAGTCGAGTCCAGTCGCCCCTCGATCGCTCTCAGGTTGGCCCGGGCGCAGGCGTCGCAGATGTAGTGGCGGGTGCCGTTCTCCACGGAGAAGGTCCAGGTGAGTGGTGGGTCTTCTGCCGTCGCGCCGCAGCGGGCGCACGCGATGGGCCGGGGCTCCGGGGTGGAGCCGCCGCTGTCGCTGTCCCCGGGAAGACTCGTCACGTGGTGACGATAGCTCCGGGATCCACGGTTGGTGAGGCACAACGCACCGCGGGGGCCGGTCCGTTCGGACCGGCCCCCGCATCAGCTGTTGCTTCTGTTGCCGTTGCGAAAACGGCTCTACTGCATGACCGCCATGGCCAGTGCGCGGCGGGCGCGGCGTGACGCGCGCTCGGCACGGCGCTGCATGCGGCGCGCGGTCACCAGGCGCATCGCCCGGCGTTCCTGCTCGGCCTCATGCAGCCGGTCGTGCATATGCGCACGAGCCAGGGCTTCTGGGATGAGTTGCATCTCTCGGGTCCTGTTCTGGCGCGTGTCGTTCGCGCCGGTGGAGGTGAAGTCTGGGATTGCGGAGCCGGCGGGCTCGCTGGTGGACGGCTTCATCGGGACCTGCTTCTTGGGGTCGTGCGTCAGGGGGCGATCGATCGTTCCTAGGGTGTTCATGCCGAAACCGGGTTCTTGCGCGGGCGGCCACGCGGCCGCTTCCGGGCGACAACGACACCCTGGACGAAGAGCTCGCCGCCCCAGACGCCCCAGGGCTCACGCCGCTCCTTGGCGCCGGCGAGGCAGGCCTCGATCAGCGGGCAGGTGCGGCAGAGGGACTTGGCGTACTCGACGTCGGCCGGCGACTCGGCGAAGAAGACCTCCGGGTCGTAGGAGCGGCAGGGGACGGGTACGCCGAGGTTCTCGATGGCGTCGTCGAGCGCGGTGAGCGCAGTGAGCGGGATCAAGGTGGAGTCCTCCGTGAGGCCGGGCGGGGGGATCGTTTCGGAAGGCGGTACGGACGGGGCGTGCGCTTCGAGTTGCACGGTTGGTCTTCCTCGTCTGGTCGTGCCGGCCGGGTCGGCCGGTTGGCGGCTGGTACCGGGTTCTTTTCTTGTCCCGAGGCCCCTTCGCTCTGTCGTCCCTGTTCGGGGACAAACAGAAGGGCCGCGGATCCCGGGTGGGGTTCCGCGGCCCTGAAGGCGCCGGCCTGATCGTCGATCAGGCTGGATCACTCCAGGGTTCAGGCCCACGGAAGGCCCACATCGTGTGGTGCGTCTGCTTGGCGGCTCCGGCACCGGTGGCCGCAAAGGCATAGGCCTGCGCCTGCGCCTCTACTGCTTCCAGTGCCTTCATCGGTCGCTCATTGCGCTCACGGACAGGGAGACCCGAGAGAGACACGGAGGACGCCGGCCGGACGGCAGCGATGCCGGACAGACCGGTGCCCAGGTTCGAGAAGCCGAGCAGGCACGTGGAGACGACCGAGCGATCGGTCAATTTGGCGGTGCTGACGGAGCTGCTGTTGATGCTGATCACTGGAATCGCCTCCTCTCGGCGTCTCTGGGACCGGGCGAGCCGGTCCGACGGTTATTAAGTACAGCACGGAACCAGGGCCTTCGAGAAGGCCGCCGTTTCCGTGCTTTAGAACCTATGGGGATTGCTGGGGCATGCGCAAACTATTTTTTCGACGAGTTTGAATCAGTCCTCGTCCACGCCGTCCTCAAGTTCCTGACCTGCGCAGATGGCGAGTACGTCGGCCCCGTAGCGGTTGAGCTTGCGGGCGCGGACCCCTGGGATGCGGGACAGCTCTACCGGAGTGGACGGCACCGCTTCCGCGATGGCCATCAGGGTCTTGTCCGTGAAGACGCAGAAGTCCGGCTGCCCGCTGCGCTGCGCCTGGACCGCCCGCCAGTCGCGCAACCGCTCGTAGAGGCCTTCGTCCATGTCGGACGGGCAGTCCTCGCAGCGCATCAGTTTCATCTCGCCGGCCTCGTTGAGGGTGCGGCCGCAGACCCGGCAGCGGGCGGGGGTGCGCTTCGCCCGTCGGGTGACGCGGGGGGCGCTGCCGGCGGCGCCGCGCTCGATGAG
>NZ_JAPWHT010000550.1:0-6217 GCF_027270795.1 Streptomyces sp. ActVer | reverse complement strand
GATCTCTCGCCGTTGTAGACCCGGTCAGCCCCCGCCCCCAGCCCGCCCGGCGTTTGAGGAGGAGCGCGTCCAGCGCGATATCGGGGGCCTGGGGGCGGAGACCCCAGAAAGGGACGGGAATGGGAAGGGGCGGCGGGGGCGAGAAACCCCGCGCCGACGCCCCCACCGTCTCAGATCCGCCGCCGAGCCTTCCGAGCCCGCCGCACCAACGCAGCCGTACCCAACAGAGCAACAGTCGCCCCCGCGGCCCCCGCGGCAGTGGCATCCTTCCGCCCAAGCCGCCGCCCGGCCAGAGTGTGCCGCCCGGCAACCTCCTCCAGAAGCTCCGCGAGAACCTCCTCATTGGTCCACTGCGGCCGCCACCCGGCATCATGCAGCCGGCTCCCGCTCACCACCCAGGGATACATCGTGTAGGCAAGATCCCCCGCCGGAGACGGCGTGAGCCCGATCCGGTGCAGCCGGGCCGCGGCCCCCAGCGCGACGGCCGACGGCAACTCCATCCGCCGGATCCCGCTGAGCTCCTCGACCTCCTCCTGCTCCAGCCACCCCTCGCACCCGACGGCCAGCTCCCCTTCGACCTTCTCCAGAACGGCGTACTCCAGAGCCCCGCACAGGTCCTCGACGTGGCAGAACTGCCAGACGGGCCGGGACCCGGCGACGACCAGCAGCCGGGGCGACTCGAAGTACCGGGTGAGCGCCGTGTCGGTGCCTCCGACCAGCACGGCAGGCCGTACGACGGTGACGTTGAGCCCGGGATGCGCACGCGGCGCCCGCCGCGCGAGCCGCTCGACCTCCAGAAGGTCCCCCACGCCCGTGGCCTCCGCGGTCGCCTGCAGTTCGGCGTCTTCGGAGAGGGGCAGTTCGTTGTCGGGCAGGGCTCCGTAGACCATCGCCGAGGTGCACAGCACGACACGGTGCACCCCGGCCGCGGCGGCGGCCGTCAGCACGGTCTGTGTCCCCCGCACGTTGTAGGCCGTCCGTGCGGCCGGATCCGTCTCCAGGTCGAGATCGAGCGCGAGGTGCACCACGACGTCCGCGCCGCGCAGCTTCTCGGCGATAGCCGGATCCCGGACATCCAGGATGTGCCACTGCGCGGCCGCGCACTCACCGCGCCGCTCGTCGATGGCGATGACCTGCTTGATCTCGTCGCTGGCGACGAGCCGCTCGGTGAGCATCGCGCCGATTCCGGCCGCGGCGCCGGTGATCGCGACGACGGGGCCGCGTACGGCAGATGTCCCGCCGGCGCGCAGCGCCGTCGTTGAGGGGCGGTGGTCGGGCGACGGGTGGGCTGATGGGTTTCGCGCTGCGCGAACCTGTGGATCTGGGGAACTCACCGGGCGTCTCCAGCGGTTGTCTTCAGTAAGAACGCGCGTGACGCGTACGTACCAGGTGGCATCCATCCTGCCGCAGCCGCTGAGTCGGCGAAGCACCGAGGCCCGAACCGGTTGTGGTGTCTACGCTGGGTGGTGATGTAGGGCAGCCGCCGTCGGAGCGAACCGGCGGCCTTAACAGCCGAGGAATCCCGTGAGTGACACCCCATTCGGATTCGGCCTTCCGCCGGAGGAGCCGGACGACGGCGACGAGGGCAAGAAGAAGGACCAGCAGAGCGGTGGTGGTCAGGGACCCGCCAACCCGTTCGGTTTCGGGCCCGGAGGACCGGGTGGCGACAACCCGCTCGCAGCCATGTTCGGTTCGCTGAACCCCAACGACCTGGGCGCCGCGTTCCAGCAGCTCGGCCAGATGCTCTCGTACGAGGGCGGGCCGGTGAACTGGGACATGGCCAAGCAGATCGCCCGCCAGACGGTGTCCCAGGGCACCCCCGACGGCACCAAGGACGCGAGCATCGGCCCCGCCGAGCGCACCCAGGTCGACGAGGCGGTGCGCCTGGCCGACCTGTGGCTGGACGACGCGACGTCGCTGCCGTCCGGCGCCGGCTCCGCGGTGGCCTGGAGCCGCGCGGAGTGGGTCGAGGCGACCCTGCCGGTGTGGAAGGAGCTCGTCGACCCGGTCGCCGAGCGGGTCGGCGCGGCCATGGGCGACGTACTGCCCGAGGAGATGCAGGCCATGGCGGGCCCGCTCCTCGGGATGATGCGCTCCATGGGCGGCGCCATGTTCGGCACGCAGATCGGGCAGGCCGTGGGCGTCCTCGCGGGCGAGGTCGTCGGCTCGACCGACATCGGCCTGCCGCTCGGCCCGGTCGGCAAGGCCGCGCTGCTGCCGCTGAACATCGAGTCGTTCGGCAAGGACCTGAGCGTCCCGCAGGAGGAGGTGCGGCTCTACCTCGCCCTGCGCGAGGCCGCCCACCAGCGGCTCTTCGCCCACGTGCCGTGGCTGCGCTCGCACCTGTTCGGCGCGGTCGAGGGGTACGCGCGCGGGATCAAGGTCGACACGGCCAAGCTGGAGGACGTGGTCGGCCAGTTCGACCCGCAGAACCCGGAGGAGCTGCAGCAGGCACTCCAGCAGGGCATGTTCCAGCCGGAGGACACGCCCGAGCAGAAGGCCGCCCTGGCCCGCCTGGAGACGGCGCTCGCGCTCGTCGAGGGCTGGGTGGACGCGGTGGTCCACTCGGCCGCGAAGCCGCGTCTGTCGTCCGCCGACGCGCTTCGGGAGACGCTGCGCCGCCGCCGTGCGACGGGCGGCCCCGCCGGGCAGACCTTCGCCACCCTGATCGGCCTGGAGCTGCGCCCGCGCCGCCTGCGGGACGCCTCGCGCCTGTGGGCCTCGCTCACGGACGCGCGCGGTGTCGACGGCCGCGACGGGCTGTGGGCGCACCCGGACATGCTGCCGACCGCCTCCGACCTGGACGACCCGGACGGCTTCGTGCACCGCGAGCAGTTGGACTTCTCCGAGCTCGACAAGATGCTCGGCGAGGCCGCGAGCGGTCCCTCCGAGAAGCCGAACCTCACGAAGGACGAGCCCAAGGACGACGAAAAGGGCGAGGAAAAGGGCGACGACGACAAGTGAGCCTGTACGACGACGCCGTCCTGGCCCTGAAGGGCATCGAGGGCCAGGAGGAACTGCGCCAGGCCTATCTCGACCATCTGGAGGCACATCCGGACGGCATGTGGAAGGCCTGCACGGCCGGGCACGTCACGGCGAGCGCCCTGGTGATCGATCCCGGGCACGGCAGGGTGCTGCTGACGCTTCACAAAAAGCTGCGGATGTGGCTCCAGATGGGCGGTCACTGCGAGCCCGGTGACGCCACGCTGGAGGCCGCGGCGCTGCGCGAGGCCACGGAGGAGTCGGGCATCGCGGGCCTGACCCTGCTCCCGGGCGGTCCCGTACGCCTGGACCGTCATCCCATCCCGCCGCCCTGCCACTGCCACTTCGACGTCCAGTACGCGGTCGTGGCCGAGCCGGGCGCCGTCCAGGAGATCAGCGACGAGTCCCTCGACCTGCGCTGGTTCCCGTACGACGAGGTGGCGAAGGTGGCCGACGACTCGGTCGTACGCCTGGTGAGCGCAACACGAGCAAGGCTCTGAAGAGGCACGTGTAAGGGGCGGCCGCACTAGCGACCGCCCCTTACACACACTGACAAGGGCGCCCTGTCAAGGGCGCGGGGAACTGCGCGCCCAGCCACGGCGGGCCCGCAGCCAACCACCTGCTCCGGACCTTTCGCGGGGCACTCCGAAGAGTGCCGAGCGAAAGGTCCTAACTCCAGGCGTTGCCCTGGTTCTGTCCCCGGGCCCCCTGCTGCCCCATCCCGAACTGGGCGGCAACGCCCGACCCGATCGCCGCGTTCTGCGGCGGCAGCATCTCGCTGGGCTGGACGAGCGCGTACCCCTGGCCCATGAAGCTGAGCTCCCAGCCCTCACCGGTGTTGCCGCGGCGCCGGAACACGCCGGAGGAGTGGGTCTGGGCCTGCATCTGTACGCGCAGACTCGTCGACCAGGCGACGATCGCGTCGGCGTCGCAGTTGACGTACCGGTCGGGCGTGACCTGAAGCATCAGCGGCATGCCCGACGTCATCAGGGCGACCTTGCCGCGCCCGGTGATGTTGAGCTGGTACTTGCCGGAGCCGGAGATCCCGTACTGGCTGTCCACGGCGATCACCTCGTGGTGCAGCGAGGAGTCCATCGCGAGGACGTAACTGCTGTCCACGGTGAGGCCGTCCTGGTCCACGTCCACCACATGGATGTGCTGGGCGAGGTTGGCCAGGTAGACGGTGCCCTGCCCGTGGCAGCGCATCAGGTCGAGGCCCTCTCCGGTGGCCGCGCGCGAACGCTGCTGCCCGGAGTTCTGGTACTCGGCGTCGAACTCCACAAGACCCTGGTACGCGACCATGGTGCCCTTGCGGGCCAGCATGTCGTCATGTCCCTCCAGGACGACGCGCAGCATCTGCTTGTTCTGCAGGCTGTAGCGCTCCTGGGACTGCTGGTCGTTGTAGGCGAAAAGCGGGCTCTGCATGGTGTGTGTGCTCCCCCTCAGCCCCGTACCCGGAGGCGGTCGGTGCTGTCCTCGCTGGGCTGGACGACGACGATGCCCTGTCCGGAGAAGGCCATCTGGAAGGCCTCGCCGCTGCCCCGCCCGATCAGGGACTGCGCCTTGAAGCTGCGCTTGCCCTTCACCTTGAGGTTCGGCGACCAGGCGACGAGCGCGTCAGGGTCGACGTACGTCTCGTCCTCGCCGCCGCCGCAGTCGACGACGATGGGCTTGCCCCGGGAGGTCAGGGCGACCCAGCCCTGCCCGGAGATCTTGGTGTTCCACAGGCCCTGTCCGGCGAACTTCGCCAGCCCCTTGACGCGCTCGACGCCCCAGGTGAGGTGCGCGTCGAAAGCGAGCAGGTTGGTGGCGTTGACGGAGATCGCGTCGCCGTTGAGGTTGATGACGACGACGTTCGCCCCGTAGTCGGAGAGGTACAGCAGACCGTCTCCGGAGCACTTCATCAGGGGTGCGCCCTCGCCAGTCATCCAGCCCTTGGCGATCTGGCGCACGGCCGGCGGATTCGGCTCGTACTGGACGAAGCCTTCGTAGGCGACCATCGACCCCACGCGCGCGAGGAGGTCGTTTCCGGTCTGCATGGCGACCTTGAGCATGTGGTTGCCGTGGTTCTCCATGCGTGCGGCAACGGGTGCCGGGGCGAAGCCCGCAAGCTGCTGGTTCATAGGACGGGCTCCCTCAGACCTCGAACGGCTGGACGACGATGAAATTGCCGGGCGCGCCGCGGAACTGGAGGTTCACGCTCTCTCCGGTGTCGCCCGGGTAGGCGTTCCTGCGCATCCGCACCTGGCTGGAGACGATCACCTGGGAGGCGGCGGACCACGCGACGACGGCGTTGCAGTCGGCGAACGTCGTCGGCGTCACGGGCAGGACGACGGGCACGCCACGCGTCTTCACGACGACCGTGCCGGTGCCCTGGAACTGCATCGTGAACAGAGCGCCTCCGGGGATGCCGTGTCCTTCGACGCGACGCACCTCGTACTGCAGCGTCTCGTCGAAGGCGAGGACGTTCTCCGCGGAGACACAGACGGCGTCTCCTTGCAGCTCGATGGGGTGCAGCATGGCGCCGTTCTCCGCGAGGAAGACCTGGCCACGGCCCGAACAGCGCATGAGCTGCATCTCCTGGCCGGTCGCGTTGCCCACGATCCGCCCAGAGAATCCGGCGCCCTTGTAGCTGAAGTCGACCTTGCCCTGGTAGAGCACCATGCTGCCCTGGCGGGCCAGTACGGCCTGGTCGCCGCCCATGCCGAGGTCGACACGGACCATCTTCTTGTTCTGCTGGGTCCAGCGCTGCCCGGTGGGCGTCTCCTTGTACGCCTGCAGCGCCGCGGTGACACCGGCGCCTCCCTGGGGAGCGCCCTGAGGCACTCCGTAGGCGGCGGGCGCACCTGGCACACCCGGTGCGCCGGGCTGACCGGGCACCTGGCCGAACGGAGGCTGCTGACCGTAGCCGGGAGGCGGGGTCGGCTGGCCGTAGCCCGGAGGCGGAGCGGGCGCCTGGGGTGCCTGGGGCTGTCCGTAGCCGGGCGGCAGGGGTGCGGTCTGGCCGGGGGCCTGACCGTACGGAGGCTGCTGCTGGCCGGGCTGCCCGTAGGGCGCCGGGGCGGGAGCCGGAGGCGGTACCGGGGCGCCGCCGGGCGGGGTCATGGGCGCGATGATGGTCGGCGCCGCGTGCACCGAAGGCGCGGGGGCCGGCGGTGGCGTGGCTCCCTGGGGCGGTGCGAAATGGGCGGCAGGCTGCGGAGCCGGGGCTGGAGCCGGCACGGCGGGGCCTGCC
>NZ_JAPWHT010000054.1:0-34512 GCF_027270795.1 Streptomyces sp. ActVer | reverse complement strand
CCGGCGGCGCCGCCCGTCGCGGTCGTCGTGTCGGCGGTCGTCGTGCCGGAAGTCGTCGTGGCGGCGGGCCCACGGGGGACGTTCCCGTTCCCCGGCACGCTCGGCAGGTGCGCCGTGCCCGGCCCGGCAGGGGCGGCCGTGTCCGGCAGGGAGCCGAACAGCCCCTGCAGTTCGGCCAGTTGAGGCCGGGCGGCCGGGTCCTTGTCCAGGCAGCGTTCGGCCCGGCACGTACAGAGTCGCCATCCAGGGCAGCTCGGCGTCCGGGTCGGCGTCGACCACCGGGGCGGTGAACGCCCCGCTCACCCGGCGGGCCGCCGCGACCTCCTGCCGGAACCGGGCCCGGAACTCCTCGTCCAGCGCGTACTGCGCGTGCACGACCTTGACCGCGACCTGCCGGCCCGAGACCGAACGCGCCAGGTACACGACTCCCATGCCGCCGCTGCCCAGCCGGTCGAGGCGCTCGTAGCCGCCTATGGACCCGATGGATCCCGGGTCCCCGGTGTACTGCGGCATCAGCGGTCGCCCCGCCCACGTCGTGTCACGCTTCGACCGCCGACATTCTCGCGGCCGCGGACTGCCGCGGGCCGGGCACCCCTTCGATGCGGGCCTGCTGGAGCTTCGTGAGCCGTCGCACGAAGAGGATGGCCAGTACGGCGGTCACGATGCCGATGACGTTGGCAGCCTGCGAGGTGACGATGGTGTCCGTGGCTGCGACGGCGAGGTCCCTGTCGTACCAGCTGGCCCACGAGTCGTTCGCGTACGCCAGGAAGTAGGCGAGCCAGAACCACCACCACGTGTGCAGGAGCCACCGTCCGGCGCCCGCCGGCCTGCCGGTCGTAGCCGTCCAGATGTCGTTGCCGATCTGCTTGGGCAGGTAGAAGTTGACGACCGGGATGAACCACGAACCGGCCGCCATCCCGGACGCGTGGCGGATGCTGCCCGGCGCGAAGGCCTCGGCGTTGTTCCGGCTGCGCTGGAACCAGAACGCCCACACGATCACCACCGCGATGCCGACGAACACGGTGAGCACCTCGGTCCCCAGCGACGCGACGCTCAGGTACTTGTAGTCCTTGATGAGGTCGGTGGCGGACGTACTGGCCGCCGCGGAGAGCCGGGAGTAGGCCACCCCGAGGACGGCGATCCGCAGCAGCAGCGGCACGACGAAGAGGGCGAGCAGGACGGCCAGAGCGATCGAGAGCCCACGGGTCGAACGAGGGGTGGGCACACGGGAGCCGTGGGCGGGAGCGGAGAAGTGCGGGGCCTGCAGATGCCCCGGGGGTGGGCTGTGGGGGTGGAAGCCGCCGGGGAGCGGGTTCTGGGGGTGGAGGCTGCCGGGCAGCGGGCTGTGCGGGTGAGGACTGCCGGGCTGCGGGCTCTGCCACGAGGGCGTCGTCGGGGAGTACGCGAGGGGAGGGCCGAAGCCCGGTATGGGGCTCGATGCCGGTGCGGGGCCCGGTATCTGCACAGGGGTGCTCGAACCGGGCACGGGACTCGCCGTCGGCGCGGGGCCCTGAGGGTCCTCGCTGTCCAGGAGGCGTACGGCGTGTCTGCCCAGTTCCGCCAGCACCTCGCCGGGCAGCCACGCGCCGCCCCTCCCCTCCCTGCCGCCCGGTGCGCCCGGCATCTCCTCGGCCGACGCCAACAGCGTTTCCAGTGAGGGCCGTTGGGCAGGATCCTTCGCGAGACAGGCCGCGATCAGTCCCTGCCACGACTCGGGTATCCCCTCAAGATCCGCCTCCTCCTCGGCGATGCGGAAGAGCAGCGAGTGGATCCCGCCCTCGGCGGTACCGAAGGGCAGCCGCCCCGTCACGGTGTACGCCAGCACGGCACCGAGGCAGAAGACGTCGCTCGCGAACGTCACCCGCTCCCCGCGCACCTGCTCGGGCGCCATGAAGCCCGGGGACCCCACGAGGGCCCCGGTCCTGGTGAGTCCGTCGGCGGACTGCACGGCCGTGTCGAGGGCGCGCGCGATGCCGAAGTCGATGACGCGGGGCCCGTCGATCGTCACCAGCACGTTGGAGGGCTTGAGGTCGCGGTGCACGAGACCCGCGCCGTGGATGGCCTGGAGCGCGCGGATGAGCCCGATCGCCAGCGCCCGCACGGACTTCGGAGGCAGCGGCCCGTACTGCTTGTCCACCACCTCGGCGAGCGAGGGGCCGGCGACGTAGCCGGTGGCGACCCAGGGCGTCGGCGCCTCGGTGTCGGCGTCCAGCACGGGTGCCGTCCAGTCGCCGCCGACCCGCCGCGCCGCCTTCACCTCCTGCGCGAAGCGGCGCCTGAAGTCCGGCTTGCGGGCCAGCTCCTCCCTGACGACCTTGACCGCGACCGTACGGCCACGCTCGGAACGGGCCAGATAGACCCGCCCCATGCCGCCCTCACCAAGTCTGCCGAGCAGTCGATATCCACCGATCCAGCCCGGATCAGCCGGGTCCAACCCGTCCATGCGTGCTCCCTTTTTCCCCGGCTGCGCGTGCGCACGAGGATAGGGGAGGTGCGCGAGTGACGTGTGGGAGACCGGTGTCTATCAACAGCCCTGTGCCTAGCGGCAGTACGTGTCCTTGGCGGGCCGTTCCCCCGTGACCAGGAAGCGGGTGACGGCCGCGTCCCCGCAGGAGTTGCCGTTGCCGAGGTAGGCGTCGTGTCCGGTGGCGTTCACGGTCACCATGACGGCGCGCCCGCCGAGGGCGGCGCGGAGTTCGCGGGCGCCGGCGAGCGGGGCGGCGGGGTCGCGCTCGTTCTGGACCATGAGGATGGTGGAGGGTCCGCGGTCGGCGATCCGTACCGGGTCCTGCTTCGGCGGATACGGCCAGGCGGCGCAGAGGGTCGCGTTCCTCGGCATTCCGGCGGTCAGCGGGTACTTGGCGCGGCTCTCGTCGACCTCCTTCTGGTAGCGGGCGGCCGACGTGGGCCACTTCCCCTCGTTGCAGAAGGTCGCGGAGGCGACGGCGAGGCCGTTCTGCAGCAGCGCCTCCGGGGGCGGCTCGGGCGCGGGCGGGACGGTGCCCTTCCGGGCGGCCCGGATCAACCGGGCCGCGGCCGGGAAGCCCTCGGGGTCGTAGAACGCGTCGAGCAGGCTCTGCCGCAGCACGTTGCCGTTCAGCTCGGCCGGATTGGCGCCGGGCCAGGGCATCGGCTCGCGGTCGAGGCGTGCGGCGAGCCGCAGGAACATCGGCCGCACCTGGTCGGCCGTATCGGCCAGCCGGTACGGATTCCCGGGCGCCTAGGGTCGAACACGACCAGGTCGTACGCCTCCCGCACCTCCCGCGGCAGTGTCCGCGCCTTCGCCGACTGCTCTTCGAGACTGCTGCCGCCGGGCCCTCCGGGGATCAGCAGCAGGGCCCCGCGGCGCACGGCCGGCTTCTCGCTCCGGATGCGCGAGACGGCGATACCGATCGTCTCGCCCTCGGGGTCGGCGTAGTCCATGGGCACGTCGACGGTCGCGCACTCCTGCCGGGGGCCGAACCCGCTCCCCTCGCACTTCGCCCAGTCAAGAGGCTTGTCCCATAAGGCGGTTGGGGCGGCCGAAGCGGTCGCGGTGAGCGGCAGGGCGAGCCCGAGCACCACGCCGGAGACGGCGGTCAGGGCGATGTTTCGCTTGCTCTTCTTCTTCTTCGTCTTCGTCATGGGAAGAGCCTCGCGAATCCGCGCCGACCTCCCCATCCGGCCACCCGGCCTCTCCGCACGGCGGTTTCCCGAACCGGCGGCCCTGGAGGAGAGGTTCAGCACCGGCCCGGCACGGTGTGGTCAGGGCCTGAGCAGGTCGTCGAGTTCGGCCGCGTACAGCAGCGCGGGGTCGAAGCCCATCCCGGTGAAGTGACCGGCTAGTTCCAGGGACAGAACGCCGTGCAGCCGGGTCCAGAGGGCCAGGCCCCGGTGGAGGGCCGCGGGCGGGGCGGGGTGTCCGGCCGCCCACTGGCGGTGGCTTTCCAGGTGGGTGTCGAACGGCGTCGCGGGGCCGTCCGAGGGCAGTGCGGCGCAGGCGTCGAGCAACGTCGCCATGATGCCCTGCGCGATTCCGGTGACGTCGTCCGGCGCGTGGTAGCCGGGTACGGGCGTGCCGTAGACAAGGAAGTAGCGGTGGGGGTCCGCGAGGGCCCACTCGCGCAGGGCGTGCGCGAGCGCGGTGAGGTCGGCACCGGATCCGGCGGCCGTCCGGAGGGTGTCGGCGAGGCTGCTGTACGCGTCCCTGATCAGCTCGGTGATCAGCTCGTCCCGGCCGGCGAAGTACCGGTAGAGCGCGGGGCCGCTCATGCCCATCTGCTTGGCGATC
The DNA here is from genome assembly GCF_027270795.1 of Streptomyces sp. ActVer. Taxonomy (NCBI): domain Bacteria; kingdom Bacillati; phylum Actinomycetota; class Actinomycetes; order Kitasatosporales; family Streptomycetaceae; genus Streptomyces; species Streptomyces sp. ActVer. Next base: position 30,242 of record NZ_JAPWHT010000054.1, on the reverse strand, counting down.
GCGTTGAGGGAGAGCGCGGTCGCGCCCGCCGTGGCGATCTGCTCCCACGCGCGTTCCTTGATCTCCGTACGCACCTGGGTGCGGTAGCGCTCTCGCGGGGTCGTCGTACCGGTCTCCGCCATGACCTGCCGCCTTCCGTACTCGTGGGGACGTCTGCGGGCTACATGCTCAAGATTTAGTTAGAGGCTATCACTGAACCCCTTGACGTCGCCCTTCTCGTGAAGTTATAACTTCTAACAGAAGCGAGGGCGAGTAACTCACTGGGTCGCTCACCGAGTGGCTCACGCGGAACCCGAACACAGAGCGCAGTGGAGGCAGTCATGAACGCCGAAGGACTCGTCGAGGTCGTCCTGCCGGGCAAGGTGGAGCCGGAGGGGCTGGAGATCCGGCACGGAGCCGTCCCCACCGCGGGCCCCGGCCAGGTCCTGATCCGGATGGAGGCCACCGGAGTCTCCTTCGCCGAGCAGCAGATGCGCCGCGGCCGCTACTACGACCAGCCGGCGTTCCCCTTCGTCCCCGGCTACGACCTGGTCGGGACCGTGACCGCGACCGGCGAGGGCGTCGAGCCGGGCCTGGCCGGCACCCGGGTGGCCGCGCTGGTCAAGGTCGGCGGCTGGGCCAGCCACGTACTCGTCGACGCGGCGGACGTCGTGCCGGTGCCCGACGGGGTCGGCGCGGCGGAGGCGGAGACGCTGGTGGTCAACGGCATCACCGCCTGGCAGATGCTGCACCGCAAGGCCCGCGTCCGCGCCGGGCACACCGTCCTGGTGCACGGCGCCAACGGCGGCGTCGGCTCGGTCCTGGTCCAGCTCGCCCAGGCCGCGGGCGCGAAGGTGATCGGCACGGCGTCCGCGCGCCACCACGACGCGCTGCGGGCCCAGGGCGTCACCCCCATCGACTACCGCACGGAGGACATCCCCGCCCGGGTCCGTGAACTCGCCCCCGGCGGAGTCGACGCCGTCTTCGACCACGTCGGCGGGCGCAGCGTGATCGACTCCTGGCACCTCCTCGCGCCCGGCGGCACGCTCGTCTCCTACGGCACCGCCTCCACCCGGGACGACGAGGGCTCCAAGCAGCTGCCCGTACTCAAGCTCCTCGGCCGGATCTGGCTGTGGAACGCGCTGCCCAACCGCCGCCGCGCCTACTTCTTCAACATCTGGGCCGGACGGGCCCTGGCCAAGAACCAGTTCCGGACCCGGCTGCGCGCCGACCTCACCCAGGTCCTGGAGGCCCTCCAGCGCGGTGAGATCACCCCCCAGATCGCCGCGCGGCTGCCGCTCTCCCGCATCGCCGACGCCCTGCGCCTGGCCGAGTCGGGCACCGTCGCCGGAAAGATCGTCCTGAACCCGTAGAGCGTGCGCTGCCGCCACCCCGGCGGCCGGAGCCGACCGGCAGGCTCTATCCTCACGACCAACCGACCAACCGACCAACCGACCAACCGACCAACCGACCGACGGCTTCGGCCAACGGCTTCGTCATCTGCGTCATCTACGTCATCTACGTCATCGTCCAGGACGAGGATCACAACGACATGTCGCGCTACCACGAGACCAAGTTCCGCGTCATCACGAAGATCCAGCGGCGGGTCGTGAACCCGGTGTCCAGACTGCAGTCCGGACGCCGTCCCGCCCCCGCCGCCCCTACCCATTCCCGTCCCTTTCCGGGGGCTCCGCCCCCAGGCCCCCACATCGCGCTGAACGCGCTCGTCCTCAAGCGCCGGACGGGCTAAATGGTGCGGGACTGGGCTGCGAGGGGGCGCCCCGTAAGGGGCGCGGGGAACTGCGCGACCAGCCACACACAACCCGCACCCCAATGAAGCGGGGTCTGGGGCGCAGCCCCGGGGGACGGGAATGGGCAGGGGCGGCGGGGGCGAGATCGGATCAGTCGGATCAGCCCGGCCACACCAGTGACTGGACTTCCGAGTACGCGTGCAGGGCGTACGAGCCGACGTCGCGGCCGACCCCGCTCTGTTTGAAGCCGCCGAACGGTGCCTCCATGTTGCGGCCGACCGTGTTGATGCCCACGCCGCCGGCCCGTAGCTGCCGGGCCACGCGGAAGGCGCGGGCGACGTCGCCGGACCAGACGTAGTCGATGAGGCCGTAGTCGCTGTCGTTGGCGAGGACGACGGCCTCCTCCTCGTCGTCGAAGGGGAGGACCACGACGACCGGCCCGAAGATCTCCTCGCGGACGACCCGCATGTCGGGTGTGCAGTCGGCGAGAAGGGTCGGGACGACATAGAAACCCCGGTCGGACGGCGGCCGTTCACCGCCCGCGACCACCCGCGCCCCCTCCTTGCGCCCCAGTTCGACGTACGACTCGATCCGGTCCCGGTGGGACGCGGAGATCACCGGACCGACGACCGTGCCGTCGGCGCGCGGGTCACCCACCTTCAAGTAACCGGCGTACGCGGCCAGTTGGGACACCAGCCGGTCGTAGACCGGACGCTGCGCGAGCACCCTCGTCGGGGCCGTGCAGATCTGTCCGCTGTAGAAGGAGAAGGTGGTTCCGATGCCCCGGACCGCCGACTCCAGGTCCGCGTCCTCGAAGACGACCGCCGCGCCCTTCCCGCCCAGCTCCATCAACTGCCGTTTCATACCGCGCCCGCACACCTCGGCGATACGCCGGCCGACGGCGGTCGAGCCGGTGAAGCTCACCATGTCGACGTCGTCCGAGTCGACGGCCGCCTCACCGACCTCCGCGCGCGAACCGCTGACGACGTTCACGACCCCGGGCGGCACCCCCGCGGCCTCCAGCGCCTGAGCCATCCGGTACACGGAGAGCGGGTCCTGCGGCGCGGGCTTCACGACGACCGTGTTGCCCATCGCGAGCGCCGGGGCGATCTTGCCTGCCGGGTTCGCCCAGGGGTTGTTGTACGAGGTGATGCAGGTGACAACGCCGACGGGCTGGCGCACAGCCAGGGCGCCCATCACGGCCGCCTTGCCGAAGGGGCCCGCCTCGTTGATCTGCGGGGGCAACGGCTCCTCGACGGGCTCCACGCGCGCGTACCGCTGGAAACGGGCCGCCCCGACACTCACCTGCATCCCGCGCGCGGTACCGGTCGTGGCCCCGGTCTCGGCCTGGGCCAGTTCGGCGTACGGGACGAGGTTGCGCCGGATCTCCCCGGCCGCCCGGTTGAGGACGGCGGCCCGCTCCTCGGGTGTCGTGCGCGACCATGCCCGGAAGGCCTCGCGGGCCGCGGCTGCCGCCGCGTGCACCTGATCCCGCGAGGCCTCCGGAGCCAGGCCGACGACGTCCTCGGTCGCCGGGTCGACCACCTCGTAGTGGCCGCCGTCCGGCTCCACCCACGAGCCGCCGATGAACAGCCGCTGCCCGTCCGTCACCTGTCCCCCAACGCCCGCCACCGCAGCCACCGCCGTCGTCGTCGCGTCACTTCGTGCTCACCGTGCGGGTGTCCCGGCCCGACCGCAGCACCTTGCCGGGTACGGCACCGGTCACGACGTCGCCGCGTATCGCCTCGACTCCGTTGACCCAGACGGCCGTTATGCCGATCGCCTTCGAGTCGAGGCGCGGGCTGTCTCCCGGCAGGTCGTGCACCAGGGTGGCCTTGCCGGCGTCGATGCGGTCCGGATCGAAGAGCACGAGGTCCGCATGGAAACCCTCCGCGATCCGTCCGCGCTCACGCAGTCCGAAGAGCCGCGCCGGGTCGTCCGTGAGCATCTTCACGGCCTGCTCAAGAGTTGTCAGCTTCCGGCCCCGCAGACAGTCCCCGATGAACCGGGTCGTGTACGGCGCCCCGCACATCCGGTCCAGGTGGGCGCCCGCGTCCGAGCCGCCGAGCATCACGTCCTCGTGCCGCCACGTCTCCTGGCGCAGCGACCACGAGTCCGGGTCGTTGTCGGTCGGCATGGGCCACAGGACCGTACGCATACCGTCGTTGGCGCAGATCTCGATGATGCACTCGAAGGGCTCCTGGCCGCGCTCGGCCGCGATGTCCCGGACGACCCGCCCGGTCAGCCCCTCGTTCTCCGTGCTGTAGGTGTCGCCGATGACGTACCGCCCGAAGTCGGCGAGGCGCCGGAAGACGCCGGCCTCCTTGGAGTCGGCCCGCCGCAGCATCTCGCGACGGACCGCGGGGTCCCGCAGCTTCGCGATCCGCTCGGGCACGGGAAGGCCGAGCACTTCCCCCCACCCGGGTATCAGGTTCAGCGCGCAGAAGGTACCGAGCGACATGTTCATCGGCGTGAGGATCGGCATCGTCAGCGCCACGATCCGTCCACCGGCCTTACGGGCCCGCTCACTTGCCGCCAGCTGACGCGGGACGCGCTCGGGAACGGCGGCGTCGATCGTCAGGACGTTCCAGTTCAGCGGACGGCCCGCCGCCGCGCTCATCTCCACGAACAGATCGATCTCGTCGTCACTGAACTGGTCGAGACAGCCCGCCACGATGGCCTCGATCTGCGTGCCCTCGTGATCGCCCACCGCCTGGGAGAGCGCGAGCAGTTCGGCCGGCTCGGCGTGCCGCGAGGCGACGGGCTTCCCGTCCCCGTCGGAGTGGGTGGACGACTGCGTGGTGGAGAGCCCCCAGGCACCGGACTCCATCGCCTCGTGGAAGAGAGCGAGCATCTGGTCCAGCTGCTCGGGCGAGGGCTGCCCGCCTACGGCATCCGGCCCCATCACATACCGCCTGAGCGCACAATGCCCCACCATGAAGCCCGCGTTGACCGCGATCCGCCCCTCCAGGGCATCGAGATACTCACCGAAGGAATGCCAGCTCCACGGCGCCCCCTCCTCCAACGCGACCAGTGACATCCCCTCGACCTTCGACATCATCCGCCGTGTGTAGTCGGCGTCCTCGGGCCGCGACGGATTCAAGGGCGCGAGCGTAAATCCGCAGTTGCCCCCGGCGACCGTCGTCACCCCGTGGTTGAGAGAGGGCGTCGCATACGGGTCCCAGAAGAGCTGCGCGTCGTAGTGGGTGTGGGGATCCACGAATCCCGGCGCGAGTACGAGCCCGGAAGCATCCTCGGTCGTACGCGCCGGTTCGGTGACGTCACCGATGACGGCGATCCGCCCGTCCCGTATCCCCACGTCAGCGGTATAGGAGGGCGCACCCGACCCATCCACGACGGTCGCGCCCTTGATCAGATGGTCAAGCATGCTTACGCCCTTTCCGGCTCTCTGCCCTGTCCGGCTGGCTGCGCAGTCCGCGTCCACATGGGGGCGCCGCCCCTTCAGGGGCGCGGGGAACTGCGCGACCAGCCCAAACGAACCCGCGCCCTCCGACGAACCTCAGACCGCCCCGCGGAACCGAGTAGTCCGATGCACAGGATCCGTATCGATCTTCGGAATCACGTGCTCCCCGATCAGCCTGATCGTCTGGAGCGTCTCCTCCTTGGGCACCCCGACCGGCAACCCGAACGACAACTGATCGGCCCCGGCCTGCTCCCACCGCTTGCACTGCGTGAGCACCTCGTCCGGATCCCCGCAGATCAACAGCTCCTCGGCGATGAGCAGTTCGACGAACTCCTCGTTGTACTCGGGCAGCGTCTCCGGCCACACGGGGAACCCCTCGGGCCGGGGGAACGTGTCGTGGTAGCGGAACACCAGCGACGGCAGATAGTGCAGACCGCCGCCCACGGCGATCCGTATCGCCTCGTCGTGCGTGGGCGCACAGATCGCGGTCGTCGTCACCATCACGTTGTCGTTGACGAAGTCCCCGATCGGCTCCGCCTCCACGACGGCGGTCTTGTACTGCTCAAGGACCCACTCCATGTCGGAGACCTTCTGCACGCTGAAGCCGAGCACTCCGAGCCCCTTGCGGGCGGCCATGGAGTACGAGGGCGGCGACCCGGCTGCGTACCACATCGCGGGGTGCGACTTCCCGTACGGCTTGGGGAGGACCTTGCGCGGCGGGAGCTGCCAGTGCTTGCCCTGGAACCCGACGTACTCGTCCTGGAGCCACATCTTCGGGAACTCGGCGATGGTCTCTTCCCAGATCTCCTTGGTGTAGTTCATGTCGGTGATGCCGGGGAGGAAGCCGAGGATCTCGTGCGAGCCGGCGCCGCGTCCGCTGCCGAACTCGAAGCGGTTCTCGGTGAGATGGTCGAGCATGGCGACCTTCTCGGCGACCTTCACGGGGTGGTTGACCTGGGCGAGCGGGTTGAAGATGCCCGACCCGAGGTGGATCCGCTCGGTCGCGTGCGCGAGATAGCCGAGGAAGACGTCGTTCGCGGAGAGGTGGGAGTACTCCTCCAGGAAGTGGTGCTCGGACGCCCACGCGTACTTGAAGCCGGACTTGTCCGCCTGGATGACGTACTCGGTCTCCTCCATCAACGCCTTGTGCTCCGCGAGCGGATCGGTCTCGGCCCGCTTGCCCACGTATCCCTGTACAAAGAGCCCGAATTCCAAGGAGGTTCACCGTCCCCTGTCCGTCACCCTGCCGAACCTGACGCATCGTCAGATCCATCTGCCGCCGACTGTTGCACCGCGCCCGCGAGGCGTCAATACCTGATGGACCGTCACATGACGCTCACACCCGCCAGCCAGCCCCCGTCGATCACGAACGGCTGTCCGGTGATGTACGAGGAGTCCTCCGAGGAGAGGAAGAGGGCGAGCCGGGCCACCTCCTCGGGCTTCCCGATCCGGCCCATCGGCACGAGCTTGCGGTAGAACCGTTCGACGCCGGCCGAGGACGCCTCGGCGTCCGCCGTCGGGTCGAGCAGGGCCGGGTTGCTCATCGCGGTGTCGATGGCTCCCGGACAGACGGCGTTGACGCGGATGCCCTTGGGGGCCAGTTCCAGCGCGGCCACGCGCGTGAGGCCGACGATCGCGTGCTTGGTCGCGCTGTACGCGCCGACGTACGCCATGCCGGTCACCCCGGTGTACGAGGCGGTGTTGACGATGGTCCCGCCACCGGCCGCCTCGATCTCGGGGGCCAGGGTCTTGATGCCGAGGAAGACACCGACCTGGTTCACCTGCACGACCTGCATGAACTCGTCGAGGGGCGTGTCGACGAGGGAGTTGAAGCGCAGGATGCCCGCGTTGTTCACCAGCCCGTCGACCTTCCCGTACGCCGCCTTCGCGGCGGCCACCGCGGCCGCCCAGTCGGCCTCCCGGCTCACGTCCAGGTGGACGTAGAGCGCACCCAGCTCCTTGGCCAGCTTCTCCCCCTGGTCGTCGAGCACGTCCGCGACGACGACCCTGGCACCCTCGGCCGCGAAGAGCCGCGCCTCCTGCTCGCCCTGACCTCGTGCGGCGCCGGTGACGAGTACGACCCGCCCGTCGAGCTTGCCCATGGGTTTCTCCTTCGGGGACGCGGACGCGTGAACCACTTCTGACGCTCCGTCACACGGGTGACGAGCATGCCCATGGTCGTATCTGACACACCGTCAGGCAAGGGGGCGAGAACCCTCTGGAGGTTTCGGGGTGTGTCGCAATGCACACGTCAAGTAACCGGCCGGTAGGGACATTTGACTCTGTCGGGCCCGCTGAGGCGGACCAATAATCCTTTCTCGGCAAGGCAAAGAAGCCCCCAAGGACGGAGCAAGGCATGGCCAAGAGGGCCTTGAAGAACAAGAAGATCCGGCTCGTCGCCATTGGGTCCGCACTCGCCACCGGCGCGGCGGTCGTCACCCTGCTGCCCTCGGCGAACGCGGCCGAGGAGAAGACACCTGAGCAGATCATGACGATGTGCGAGAGGTCCGCGGTCGTCAGCGGCGAAAAACGGTCGGTCGAGGATTTCGGAGGCGCCTTCGCGGACGGATTCCAGGCCGACAACTGCGATTTCGCCGAGACGAATTTCGAGACCTTCGACGGCCCCAAGGAGAAGGCCTCGATCGACTTCCCGAACTGCGAGCCGAACGCCACCGACCCGGCGAAGGTCAGCATCACCTGGAAGGCGACCGTGGGCCAGGGCGAGGGCAAGTACACCGCGACACAACAGGGCGCCGGCGGAGGCCTCTTCGGCTTTCTGAGCGGGTCCTGGCTCAAGCACAAGGGCACGACCGACCTGACCATCAAGTCGGTGACGGCCGGCGACACGGAGACGCGGGAAGTCCCGGTCGGCAAGGTCCTGCACATGGAGTTCACGCCGAAGATGCAGCGCATGACGGGCGAATGGCGCGTACGGATCGATGCCGACCCCGGGAGCTTCGCCGTCAATCCCAGCCCCGAGCAGAACTTCGCGGCGCCCGAGGTCATCGAGGGACCGGTCGTCCTGGCGGGAGCCGCCGGCGCCCCCGGAATCGCGGACGGGGTGGCCAAGCCGGTCCTGACGGACTGCTGACGGCTCCCGGTCGCCCACTGCCGACGGGCTGCCGACAGCCCGGTCAGCCGTGGCCGACGAACCCCGTCACCCGACTCCCCTCCCCCCACTTCCCCCAAGGAGACGCACCATGACACGCACCGGCCGCAAGGGACATCACCGGAGCAAGAAGAAGCGCATCGCCCTCATGCTGGCCCCGGTGGTGGCCGCCGCGGTGGCCGTTCCGCTGATGAACCAGGCGGGTGCCGCCACCCCCTCCGAGGTGTCCAAGGACTGCGCGGAGGACTCCGCGAAGCTGGACAACTGTGAATTCGTCGACGTCCAGGTCAAGAGGAACAGCCTGGGCGCGAACAAGCGCGTTTCCACCGTGACGGACAACTGCGGATCAACGACCGCCGCCACGAAGGACTTCAGCGTGTCGGCCTCGGTGACGAGGTCCATCACCCTTGAGGACGGGTTCACGGCCGCCGCGGACTCGAAGCTGGGCAACTCGTTCTTCGAGATAGGCGCCAAGTTCAACACGACGGAATTCAGCATCAAGCGTGACGACACGGGAACCGGATTCGACTTCTCCAGGACCGACACCGTCAAAGCCGACCACCTCGGGTTCTTCATGTGGTCCGAGAAGCGCACCGATGTGAGCGGATTCCTCAAGGCCACGTACAAGGAGGAGCAGAACGGCCAGAAGGTGTTCTTCTCCCCCAGTGAGGGCGGCACGAGCGTGCACGTCTTCTATCCGCAGCTCCTGAAGAACGGCACCCCTGACGGACGCCTCTGGCTGCGCAACGTGAAGTGCGGAACTCCCGAGGCGAGCGGAATCCAGAACTCGTCGAACAGCATCCGCACGGAACCCGGATTCGAGGAGGGCGGCGCGAACGTGGCGGACGTCGAGATCCCGCTGTCCGAGATCCCGGCGCCGTAGGCGGGAGCGACAGCCGCACAGCGGGCGCGACCGCCGTAATCGGGAGCGACCGCGATGACGTACGGCAACGGCACCAAGGCACGAACGGCCCCCGCGAGTCACGCGGGGGCTTCTCCGTGCCCGCCGCCACGGACACCTTCCGTGCCGGCCGCCCCCTCAGCGCGCGGTCGATCCCAGGGGGCCCAGGGTGTCGCTGTACGGGGCCCCGAGCCACCGCAGCACCGCGTCCGTGCCGCCGCGGGCGTCCAGCTTGGCGTAGATGTTGCTGAGGTTGTTGCGGACGGTCTTCTCGCTCAGCCCTAATCTCAGGCCGATCTCCTGTGCGCCCAGGCCGGTCGAGAGCAGTTCCATGATCTCCCGCTCCCGGGGCGAGAGCAGGGCGCGCATCCGCTCCGTCGCCTCCCCGCCGCCCGGTATCCGCCGGGCGGCGTCGCGCAGGGCGGCGCACGCGGTCGGCGAGAGGTAGGTGTGGCCGACCGTGGCGGCCATGACCGCCGAGGACAGCATGTGGGTGCAGTAGTCGCCCTCGACCAGATAGCCCGCGCCGCCCCGGAACACCTCGACCACCGTCTCCGTGTCCCACCGGGGGCTGAGGACGATCACGGGGGCGCTCATCGCACCCATGCCCTTCAACAGCCCCGCGAAGGCTGTCGACGGGTCCTCGCAGCGGAGAACGACGACGTCCACCGCGCCCTCCGACGAAAGTTCCCGGAGCGCGCGGTACGGCGGGGACAGGCGCAGCACCCGGCCCACGTACGGATCGTCCGGGGCCGGCCAGTCCTCGTGCGGCCAGTCGCCGTCGGCGCAGGCCAGGGCGACGGACAGCTTGCGGGAGGGATCCGCCGGGACGGTGGTGCCGACGTGCTGGGAGCCGTGCTGGGGACTGTGCTGTGCGCTGTGCTTGGAAGTTCGGACGTGCCGGGGGGATCGCACTTCGCGTGTCCTTCCGCCGTAGCCATGACGTCCTTACATACGCGGCACAGACGGAAGTTGTTCGAAGTTTCAAGAAAGAACTGTCTGGCTGTCAGACAGGTCCCCCAGGCGCGGCCTGAAACAGCCGCCTACAACAGCGGGGCGACCTCGGCGCCGAACGCGGCCATCTGGTCGGTGAGTTCGGTACGGCTCCGGCTGCGGAACCGTACCTGGATCTGGTGCACCCCCATCGCCCGGTACGCGCGCAGCGACTCGGCGAGCGCCTCGGGGGCCCCGCTGAGGGTGCGGCGCCCCACGCTCCACCCCGGCTCCCCCACGTACAGCGGCTCGGTGATCGCGCCGACGGTGAGGGGTTCGGAGACGCCCGCCTCCTCGCGAAGCCGTCGGACCCGGGCGATCTGCTCGGGCAGCCGCTCCCGCGGGTCCCCCTGCGGCAGCCACCCGTCGCCCCTGACCGCGGCCCGCCGGACGGCTGCGGGCGAGGACCCGCCGACCCAGACGGGCACCCGTTCCTGCGCGGGCCGGGGCCGCTGCCCGAGCCCCTCGAAGTCGTACAACTTCCCGTGGTGGGTGGGGAATTCATCGGGCCCGAGCGCGGCCCGCAGCGCGTCGACGCACTCGTCGAGCACGGCCCCGCGCCGCTCGAAGTCCACCCCGAGCACCTCGAACTCCTCCTGTACGTGTCCGGCGCCGACCCCGAGGATCAGGCGCCCTCCGCTCAGGTGGTCGAGGGTCGCGTACTGCTTGGCGGTGATCAGCGGGTGCCGCAGCCCGACGACCGCCACATGACTCAACAGCCGTACGCGCTCCGTGACTCCGGCCAGGAAGCCGAGGGTGGCGACGGGGTCGTACCAGACCGTGCTCATCGCGGAGGCGAGACGGCGCGGTATGGCGACGTGGTCGCAGCTCGCGACGTAGTCGAAGCCGGAGCTGTCGGCGGTGCGGGCGATCTCGACGAGGTCGCCGGGGCCCGCGTCCGCCTCCCACGCCTCCGCGTAGAGGGTGCTCTGGGACTGGACGGGGAGCTGGATCCCGTAGGTGAAGGACGCGCTGCCGGAGGAGGTGTTGGTGGGGGACGTGTTGGTGGGGGACGTGCTGCTGGGGGACGTGTTGTCGGGGGAGGCGCTCAACGGGCACCGCCCGGACCGGCCCAGAGCCCGTCCTCGGTCAGCCCCAGGAGCTCGATCGCGTTGCGCCGTACGATCCGGTCGACGACGTCCGCGTCCAGGTGGCCCATCTGCGCCTCGCCGACCTCCCGCGACTTGGGCCAGGTGGAGTCGGAGTGGGGGTAGTCGGTCTCGTACAGCACGTTCCCCACGCCGATCGCGTCGAGGTTCCTCAGCCCGAAGGCGTCGTCGAAGAAGCAGCCGTAGACGTGCTCGGTGAAGAGTTCGGACGGCGGCCGGTGGACCTTGTCGGCGACGCCGCCCCAGCCGCGGTTCTCCTCCCACACGACGTCCGCGCGTTCGAGGATGTACGGGATCCAGCCGATCTGCCCCTCCGCGTACATCACCTTGAGGTTCGGGAAGCGCTCGAACTTGCCGCTCATCAGCCAGTCGACCATCGAGAAGCAGCAGTTGGCGAAGGTGATGGTGGAGCCGACGGCCGGCGGGGCGTCGGCGGAGGTGGAGGGCATCCGGCTGCTCGACCCGATGTGCATGGCGATGACGGTGCCGGTCTCGTCGCACGCGGCGAGGAACGGATCCCACTCGTCCGTATGAACGGAGGGCAGCCCGAGGTGCGGAGGTATCTCGGAGAAGGCGACGGCCCGTACCCCGCGGGCGGCGTTGCGCCGCACCTCCTGCGCGGCGAGTTCCGCGTCCCACAGAGGTATGAGGGTGAGCGGTATCAGGCGGCCCGCCGCATCGGGGCCGCACCACTCGTCGACCATCCAGTCGTTGTAGGCGCGCACCGAGAGGAGCCCCAGTTCCCGGTCCTTGGCCTCGGTGAAGGTCTGGCCGCAGAAGCGGGGGAAGGTGGGGAAGCAGAGGGCGGACTGGACGTGGTTGACGTCCATGTCGGCCAGGCGCTGCGGGACGTCGTACGAGCCCGGGCGCATCTGCTCGTAGGTGATGACTTCGAGTTTGATCTCGTCCCTGTCGTATCCGACGGCGGTGTCGAGACGGGTGAGGGGGCGGTGCAGGTCCTCGTAGACCCACCAGTCGCCGATCGGGCCGTCGTCACCGGGGTTTCCCATGACCGGGGCGAACTTGCCGCCCAGGAAGGTCATTTCCTTGAGCGGGGCGCGGACGATGCGCGGCCCCGTGTCCCGGTACCGCGACGGGAGCCGGTCCCGCCAGACGTTGGGGGGCTCCACGGTGTGGTCGTCCACCGAGATGATCTTCGGGAAGGTCTCCATGTGTTTTACGGTAGCGCCGATCTGACGGCCCGTCAGCTATCGGGCGGCGGCTCTCTGGAATGCGGGAACCTCGTCACGGGGTTGCGGGGAGGGGGTGTGGGCTCTGTGAGGGCTTGCGCCACTCGGCACGGCGGCCTGTGATCGGTATCTCCCACGGCTGACGCATCCGCCATGAACAAGGCAAACTGGCCTGGTTGTCATGACGTTTCGGCAGGGGGCAGCGATGGACGGTGTACCGCGAGTACCGGAGCAGGGGCGTCCCGAGGATTCGGCGGCGCTCCGCTTCAGCGTGCTCGGCCCGGTGCGCGCCTGGCGTGGGGCGGATTCCTTGCCCACCGGGTCCCCTCAACAACGCGCCCTGCTGGCGGCCCTGCTGCTCCGCGAGGGCCGCACGGCCACGGCGGGCGAACTGATCGACGCGTTGTGGGGGGAGGAGCCGCCTTCGCAGGCGTTGGCGGCGGTGCGTACGTATGCCTCGCGGTTGAGGAAGGTCCTCTCCCCCGGTGTGCTGGTCAGCGAGTCGGGCGGGTACGCCGTCCGGCTCACCGACGAGTCCGGCGTGGGCGCTTCGCTGGACCTCGCGCTGGCCCAGGAGCTGGCCGCCGACGCGGAGAAGGCGAAGGCGACGGGGGACCTGTGCCATGCGCGCGCCCTGCTGAACAAGGCGCTGAGCCTGTGGGACGGCGAGGTCCTGGCGAGCGTCCCGGGCCCGTACGCGGAAACCCAGCGCGCCCGCCTGGAGGAGTGGCGGCTCCAACTCATCGAGTCCCGGCTGGACATGGATCTGGAGCAGGGCTGCCATGCGGAGGCCATCTCCGAACTCACCGCGCTCACCGCGGCCCATCCCCTCCGGGAACGGCTGCGCGAGCTGCTGATGCTGGCGCTGTACCGCTCGGGCCGGCAGGCGGAGGCCCTGGCCGCCTACGCGGACACACGGCGGCTGCTGGCGGACGAGCTGGGCGTGGACCCGCGGCAGGGTCTGCAGGAGCTCCAGCAGCGCATCCTGCAGGCGGACCCGGGGCTCGCGGAGCCCTCGGCCCCGCTGGCCCCCGAGACCGCGGCCTCCCCGGTGCGCCCGGCCCAACTCCCCGCCACTGTCTCGGACTTCACCGGCCGGGCGTCCTTCGTGTCCGAGCTGAGCGACGTGCTGGCGGCGGCGTCGGCCTCCGAGGGCCGGGTGATGGCGGTCTCGGCGCTGGCGGGCATCGGCGGCGTCGGCAAGACGACGCTGGCCGTCCATGTCGCGCACCGGGCGCGGAACGCCTTCCCGGACGGACAGCTCTACGTGGACCTGCAAGGAGCGGGTGCACGGGCGGTCGCGCCCGAGACGGTGCTGGGCTCCTTCCTGCGCGCCCTGGGCACCGCGGACACGGCCATCCCCGACTCCCTGGAGGAGCGGGCGGCCCTGTACCGCTCGACCCTGGACGGCCGCCGGATCCTGGTGCTGCTGGACAACGCCCGTGACGCGGCCCAGGTACGCCCCCTGCTGCCCGGCATGGAGGGGTGCGCGGCGCTGGTGACGTCGCGGGTGAGGATGGTCGACCTGGCCGGGGCCCATCTCGTCGACCTGGACGTGATGTCGCCGGAGGAGGCGCTCCAGCTCTTCACCAAGATCGTGGGCGAGGAGCGGGTGGCCTCGGAACGCGAGTCGGCCCTCGACGTGGTGGCGGCGTGCGGATTCCTGCCGTTGGCGATCAGGATCGCCGCCTCCCGCCTGGCGGCCCGGCGTACCTGGACGGTCTCGGTCCTCGCGGCGAAGCTCGCCGACGAACGACGCCGGCTGGACGAACTCCAGGCGGGCGACCTGGCCGTGAAGGCGACCTTCGAGCTCGGCTACGGGCAACTGGAGCCCGCCCAGGCCCGCGCGTTCCGGCTGCTCGGGCTGGCGGACGGCCCGGACATCTCGCTGGCGGCCGCCGCGGCGATGCTGGACCTGCCGGTCGAGGCGACCGAGGACCTGCTCGAATCCCTCGTCGACACCTCGCTGCTGGAGTCGGCCGCGCCCGGCCGCTACCGCTACCACGACCTGGTCAGGCTCTACGCGCGTGCGTGCGCGGAGCGGGACGAACAGCCACCGGGCGAGCGGGCGGCGGCGATGTCGCGCCTGCTCGACTTCTACCTGGCCACGGCCGCCGGGGTCTACGCGATCGAGCGGCCCGGGGACCGGCTGGTGGATCACCTGGAGGTGACGGAGTACCCGGGGCTGCGGTTCACGGAGGGCAGCGCCGCCCTCGACTGGCTGTACAACGAGGCCTCACCTCTGCTGGCCTGCGTACGGCAGTCCGTGGACACGGACCGCTTGCGGCGGGCGGTGGATCTGCTGTGGGCGGCCAAGGACCTCACCGAGTCCGGGGCCAACTCCCACCAGTACGAGACGACCGCGCGGGCGATGTGCGAGGCCACCCGGACCGCGGGGGACGCACACGCGGAGGGCAGAGCGCGGACGACGTTCACCAATGTCCTGCTGGTCTCCGGCCGCATCCAGCAGGCCGCCGAGCAGGCGCAGCTCGCCATGGACCTCGCCGCCTCCGCCGAGGACGCCATGGCCATGAGCTGGGCGTCCAACGACCGCGGACTCACCCTCATGCACCAGGAGCAGTACGCGGACGGCAAGCCGTTCTTCGAGCAGGCGATCGAGGGATACGCCACGATCGGCAACCGGCCCCTCGAAGCGCTCAGCCTGTGCAACCTGTCCCGTGCGCACCTGGGCATGGGGAACATCGCCATGGCGGTGGAGATAGCGCAGCGCGCCCTTGCGGCGTACCTGGAGATCGGCCGGACCCTGCGCCTCGCCAACGGCCATTTCACCCTGGGCATCGCCCTCACGAGGGCCGGCCGTCACACCGAGGCCCTCAGCCAGCTCTCCGACGCCCTGTCCGTCTTCGGCAGCCACCGGCAGCGGCTCTGGGAGGGGACGACCAACTTCCGGATCGCCGAGGTGCACCTGGCCGCCCGCCGCCCCGCACAGGCGGCCCAGCACGCCGAGCAGGCCCTCGCGCTCGGCTGCATCGGCGGCGACCGCATGCAGGGCACCGTGCTGACGCTGCTGGGCCGGGCCCTCACCCTGCTGGGTCAGGTGGACCGGGCCAGGGTCTGCTGGCGCGAGGCGCTCAACCTCTACGAACAGCACGGCGGCGCCGCGCAGGCCGAGGAGGTACGAGCGCTGCTCACGCCCGCCACCGCGGCGTGAACGGCGTGCCGGTGACGGGGCAGTAGCGGACGTTCAGCATTCGTTTATCTCCGCCCGGCACTCTCGTACGTGTCACACCGTCGCGTCGGGGGGCAGACGGTCTGACCAGGAGCCCAACGGCTAATGTGCGGCTCCGAACGCCCGTCCAGCGACCCTCGGGGGAGTTTCTGGGCGGGCGTTCCTTACTCGTCACCACAACGGAGGGATTCAGGCCCATGAGCGAGACGAAGAAGGAAACGGACCTCACCACGCAGGACAACGGTATGCCGACGCCGCCTGCCAAGGACCCGGTCGTGACTCCGCTCGACAACGGGATGCCGACGCCGCCCGCGAAGGGCTCGGACGCCACCACGCAGGACAACGGGATGCCGGCGCCTCCGGCCAAGGACCCCGAGGTCACCACGCTCGACAACGGCATGCCCAGTGAGCCGGCCGACATCCGGACGATGGACAACGGCATGCCCTCCCCGCCGGCGCTGGACCTCGACGGCGGCAAGTAGAGACTTTCCACCCGACGGGGATCGGCCGCGGTGGCGCGGAGGGGGAGCCACCGCGGCCGAAGTCTGTCCGGGTACGGGTACGGGTACGGGTACGGGTACGGGTACGGGCCAATAGGTGGCCCGAACCGTTCGATGCCGTCGAACGAACATCCCGCTTGTCGCTAGCGTCCCTTGATGTCCGGAAGTCCCCTCTCCCACAGGAGCCGGCATGACCCGAGCCAAAAAGATCCTCACCACGATCGCCCTGATACTCACCACCGCCGCGGCCTCCGCGAGCCCGGCCCTGGCCGACAACTCCATGCCTGCACCCGCGCCGGACAACCCGATGCTGGTCGCGCCACTGGAAAACCCCATGCCCTGACGCATTGCCACCCCGATGGGGCCGAGCCACCCGGCTCGGCCCCATCGGCATGTCGGCCGACCGGTCTTCCTCCCGGCAGGGACCGGCCGCGACAGCCCCGGAGGGAGGGCCGTCGCGGCCGGGGCAACCCGGTCTCAGGCGCAGAGTTCGCCGTCGATCAGGTCGTTCTGGGCCTGCTCGGTGGACAGGTCGGAGGCGCCGTCGCCGGTCGCGTGCAGGACCACGACCCGGCGGCCGTCCGGGCTGACGCCGTTGCGGGTGGTGTAGCCGGGGAAGTCGCCCGCGTGGCTGTAGTAGGAGCCGCCGCAGGTCAGCGGGACCTTCAGCAGGCCCAGGCCGTAGCGCGCGCCGGGCCACACGGGGTCGAGGTCGGCGGCCCGTACGGTCGTCTTCATCTCCGCGAGCTGCGCCGGGCGCAGCAACTTGCCGCCCAGGAGCGCCTGGTAGAAGCGGGTCAGGTCGGCCGTCGTACCGATCATCGCGCCGGCCGCACCGGCCGCCGACGGGTTGAACCCGGTGGTGTCGATCGTCGGCCCGGTCTTCCCGAAGTCGGAGTAGCCGTGCAGGTGGCGGCCGGGGATCCGGGAGTCCGTCGTCGGGGCGGAGGTGTCGCGCAGGCCCAGCGGGCGGATGACGCGCTTGGTGACCTGCTGCTCCCAGCTCTGCCCGGTGACCTTCTGGATGATCATTCCGGCGAGGATGTAATTGGTGTTGGAGTACGCCCACTTGGCGCCGGGCTCGAAGTCCGGGGCGTGCCCCGTCGCTATGCCGACCAGCTGCTCCGGGGTCCAGGTGGTGTAGCGGCCCGCCTGGTAGTCGTCCACGCTGGCCAGCACGGGGAGATCCGCGGTGTAGTTGAACAGTCCGCTGGTGTGCTGGAGCAGCTGCCGCACGGTGATCCTGCTGCCGTCGTTGCCGTTGCCCGACACCACTCCCGGCAGCCAGTGGTCGACCGTGTCGTCGAGCGACAGGCGTCCCTCGCCCACGAGTTGAAGCACCACCGTGGCGACGAACGTCTTGCTGGCGCTGGCCATCCGGAACCGGTCGCCGGAGCGGGCGGCCGCGCCGGTGGCCTTGTCGGCCACACCCGCGGTGGCGTACCGGGAGCCCCGCGGCCCCGTCGACTGGGCCACGACACCCACGGTCCCGGTCTTCAGGATCGCGTCCACGCCCGCCTGAAGACCCTTGTCGTGCGCCTTGTCGTGCGCCTTGTTGAGCGTCCTGTCGTGCGTCGGGCTCGCCGCCCGTCCCGTCGCGCCCGCCGCGGGCAGGGTCAGTCCGATACCGGCCAGGGCGGTCACCAGCGTCGTGGTCACAATGCGGGAGGTGAGCTTCGTCTTCATGCGGGCGGGCTCCTTGCGGGTCGGTCGTCGTACCGCCGTTGCGGTGTGATCACCAACCTAGGAATTCCGGCCCCCCGTCACGATCCGGCAGCCTGGCCGTTCGGAGCGGGTGCCCACCCCACTGCGCCGGTAGCGCCTGCTGTACCGGACCCGCCCCGACCTCGGCCAACACCGCCGGAAACAGGGGCCGGTGACGGTACGTCAGGTGCGGCGGCGCGCGTCGTCGAGGTAGCGCAGGACCGCCGCGACCCGCCGGTCGACCTGGTCGGCGGGCGACAGGTCGAGCTTGGCGAAGATGCTGCGGATGTGCTTGTGGACGGCGCCGTCCGTGACGACGAGCCGCTCGGCTATCGCCCCGTTGCCCAGGCCCTCGGCCATCAGCCCGAGCACGTCCCGCTCGCGCGGGCTGAGCCGCTCAAGGCGGGTGTCCTGGCGGCTGCGGGTGAAGAGCTGCGCGACGACCTCCGGGTCGATGGCCGTGCCCCCGGCGGCCACCCGGTTGAGCGCGTCGAGGAACTCCTCGACCCGGCCCACCCGTTCCTTGAGCAGGTAGCCGAGCCCGGTGACCCCGCCGACGAGCAGCTCCGTGGCGAAGGACTGCTCGACGTACGCCGACAGGACGAGGACCGCCAGATCGGGCCTGCGCCGCCGGGCCTCGACGGCGGCGACGATCCCCTCGTCGGTGTGCGTCGGCGGCATCCGTACGTCGAGGATGGCGACGTCGGGCTTGTGGGTGTCGATGGCGTCGAGGATGCCGTCGGCACTGCCGGCGGTGGCCACCACGTCGAGGCCCTCCGCGCGCAGCAGCAGCGCGAGCCCCTCCCGCAGCAACGGGTCGTCCTCGGCGATCACAATCCGCATGGCATGTCCACCTTGAGAGTCGTCGGGCCGCCGGGCGGGCTGGCCAGGTCGAGGGTGCCGTCGTGGGCCGCGATGCGGCGCCGGATGCCGGTGAGCCCGGAGCCGCCCGTCTCGTCGGCGCCGCCGCGGCCGTCGTCGGTGATGTCCAGTCGCAGCCGGCCGCCACGGCTGCGGACCGTGACGGTGGCGCTCTTCGCCCCGCTGTGCTTGGCGATGTTGGTCAGCGTCTCGGCGACCACGAAGTACGCGCTGGCCTCCACGGACGCGGCGCACCGCTCGGGCGCCGCGACGTCGATCCGGCAGGGCACCGGGCAGCTCGCGGCGAGTCCGGTGAGCGCACCTTCGAGGCCGCGGTCGGCCAGTACGGGCGGCAGGATGCCCCGGGCGACCGAGCGCAGTTCGGCGAGGGCCTGCTCGGCGGCGCTCTGGGCCCGTTCGAGGAGTTCGTCGGCGCCCGCCGGATCGCGGGCCACCATGCGGCGGGCGGCGCCCAGCAGCACGGTGACGGTGACGAGCCGGTTCTGGGTGCCGTCGTGCAACGAGCGCTCGATACGGCGCAGTTCGGTGGCGTGGGCGTCCAGGGCGGCGGCCCGGGTGGCGGTGAGTTCCGCGACGCGCAGGGACAGGTCGGTGTCGGGTCCGGCCGCGAGGAGGGCGCGCCCCGGGCGCGCCTGGAGCCGTGCCATGGCGGGGGTGAGGCCCAGGATGATCGCGATCCAGCCGAGCCCCAGCAGAGTCACGGCCAGGGCGTCGGGCCAGCCCTGGGCATGGCCGAGGCCCACGGACGTACTGGTCGTGCTCTCCGGCATGAAGCGCCAGTACAGCGGGAACAGCGCGTCGCGTACGGCCATCAGCGGCAGCAGCAGCCCGATCAGGCCGAGCAGCAGCCCGAGCGTGCCGTGCCGGGCCAGCCAGCGCAGCTCCCGCCGGGTGGTCGGGTCGACGAGGGCGAGCCGCAGCCTGGTCGGTGCCGGGTCGGGCCCGATGATCTCGGGACCCCACCTGGCGAGCCGCCGGCGTTCACGGTCGGCGAGGGAGTGCAGGGCGCGCAGCGCGACGGGGGCCATGAGCAGTCCGACGCCCACGACGGACGTCACGGCGGCGACGGCCAGCCAGATCAGCACGGCCAGCGCCGGCATCGCGGTCCCGATCCCGCCGATGAGCTGTCCGAGCGCGGCACCGGCGGCCTCGACGGCCCGGATCGCGCTTGCCCTGATCCCGGGCCGCCCCACGTCGACCGGCTCACCGTGCCGGGTCGAGGTCGACATCCGCCCCACCTCTCTCCCTCGTCAACAGCCCTGTGCGGGCGGCCGGTTCGCTGTCGATGAGGAGCGTAGAGGTACAGCCTGCTGTACCCCCACTCGGGCTGCTGGCGGGCTCGGCCGCCCAGGGTCCCGATCCGTAGTTTCGGTGACGTCAGCGAGACCCGCCGAGGGTCCGGAGAGTTCGAAGAATCCGAAGAGGGACAACGATGGCCACCACGGACCCCTACCGCCTCACCAGCGGCACCGAGAGCACGGACCCGACGAAGACCGCGGTCAGCCGCAACGACATCGTGCGTACGACGCTGTGGCTGGTGCTGGTCATCAGCACCGTCGGCAACATGGTGGCCTCCTACGGCGGGGCCTCCACCCAGGTCCACCTGGCCTGCGGCGCCGTCACAGCGCTGTGCGTGACCGCGCTCGTCACCCGCCACCTGCGGGGCCGGCGATGAGCGGCGTCCACGCGGGAGCCGCCCACCCGGCGGCGACACGGACCGCTCCCGCCATCGCGCTGGCGAACGTCAGCAAGACGTACGCGGGAGGCATCCACGCCCTCGACGACGTGTCGCTGGCCGTGGAGCACGGCACGTTCCTCGCCGTGATGGGGCCCTCCGGGTCCGGCAAGAGCACGCTGATGCACTGCGCCGCCGGACTGGACTCCCCGACCTCGGGAAGCATCCGCATCGGCGGCCAGGAGATCGCGGGGCTGAACGAGACCCGCCGCACCGAACTGCGCCGCGAGCACATCGGGTTCGTGTTCCAGTCCTACAACCTGGTCCCCGCGCTCAGCATCGCCGACAACATCACGCTGCCGCTGCGGCTGGCGGGGCGGGCCCCCGACCGGGAGTGGCTGCGGGCACTGGTGGAGCGGGTCGGTCTCGCCGACCGGCTGTCGCACCGGCCCGCCGAGCTCTCCGGCGGCCAGCAGCAACGGGCCGCGATCGTACGGGCGTTGGTGGCCAAGCCGGCCGTCGTGTTCGCCGACGAGCCGACCGGGGCGCTGGATCTGCGCAGCGCCCACGAGGTGCTCGGCCTGCTGCGCGAGCTCGTCGACGAGCTGCGCCAGACGGTGGTGATGGTCACCCACGACCCGGCCGCCGCCGCCCAGGCGCACCACGCGGTGGTGATGGCCGACGGCCGGGTGGTCGAGCGCCTGTACCAGCCCACCGCCCCCGAACTGGCCGACCGTCTCGTCAAGCTCGGAGAGGTCTAGAACCATGCTGCATCTCGCGGTCCGGATGGCCGGACACCGGATCACCGCCCTGCTGGCGGTGGCGTGCGCGGTCCTCGGCGGGGCGGCCCTGATCACCGGCACCGGAGTGATGGCCGAGTCCGGGTTCCGCTCCCAGCTGCCGGCCGGGCGCCTCTCCGGCGCGGAGGTCGTGGTCTCCACCGAACAGAGCTTCAGTTCGGGCCCCGACCTGCCGATCGCCCTCCCGGAGCGCGGCACGGTCCCGGCCGATCTTGTCGACGAGCTGGCCCAACTGCCCGGCGTCACCGCGGCGGTCGGCGACATCGGCTTCCCCGCCGCCCTCGTCGACGCCGACGGCCGGGTCGTACCGGTGGAGGACCCGAAGACGGCCGGGCACGGCTGGTCCTCGACGAAGCTCTTCGTGGACGCGAAGGTCGACGGATCCGCTCCGGCCGGCACCGGCGAGGTCGCCCTCGACAGCGCCACGGCCACCACCGCGGGAGTCCGGGTGGGCGACAGGGTCGAGGTCGTCGCCGCCGGCCGCGCCGCGGCCGCCTACCGCGTCACGGCGCTGGTCGACGCACCCGACGCCGGAATCCTCTTCGCCGACCCGACGGCCGTACGGCTGTCCGGCCGCGCCGACGGGGAGCGCGCCGGGACCGTGGACCTCGTCGCCCTGCGCACCGAGCCCGGCACCGAGGCCTCGGTCGCCGCCGCGGCCCGCGAGAAGATCAAGGACACCGGCAAGAAGACGGCCAACAGCACCGACGCAGACACCGAGGCCGCCGGCCTGATCGTCTCCACCGGCTCCGAGCGCGGCGACATCGCCTCCCCCGGCGCGGGCGCCGCCCGCTCCCTGCTGATCCTGCTGGCCAGTTCGCTCGCCGGGATCATCATGCTGATCATCGGGTTCGTGATGGCGAGCGCGCTCGCCGTGTCGATCGGCGGCCAGCGCCGCGATCTGGCCCTGATGCGGGCCGTCGGCGCAACTCCCAAGCAGATCAGGCGACTTGCGGCCGGACAGGCCTCGATCATCGCGGCCGTGGCGGTCGTGCCCGGAGTCGGCCTCGGCTATCTGCTGGCCGGACAGTTCCGGCGGATGCTCGTCGACCGCGAAGTGATCCCGGAAACCCTGCCGCTCACGTTCAGTCCGCTGCCCGCGCTCGCCACCGTCCTGCTCCTCGGCCTCGCCGTGCAGGTGTCGGCCCGCAGCGCCGCGTGGCGCACCTCGCGCATGCCGGCCACCGAGGCGGTCGCCGAGTCGCGCAGCGAACCCCGCACGCCGTCGAAGATGCGGGCCCGCTTCGGGCTGCTGCTGATCGTCGCCGCCACCACGCTGTCGGTCGTACCGCTGCTGAGCCGTACGGTTCTCGGCGCGACGGCCACCTCCATGGCCGGGATCATCGGGGCGATCGGCCTGGCCCTGTCGGGACCCGCGCTGGTCCGGGGCATCGGCGACGCGGCGGGCCGACGGCTGCGGCCCGGGGTCTCGGCGCCGACCTGGCTCGCGGTGTCCAACATCCGCGGATACGCGCTGCGGCTCTCGGGGGTCGTCAGTGCCCTGGCCATGGCGGTCGTGTTCGTCCTGACCTACACGCTGGCCCAGACGACCGTCATGAGCGCCACCGCGCAGGACACCCGCACCGGCACCCTCGCCCAGCAGCGCCTGACCGCACCGGGCCTCGGCGGCCTGCCCGCCGGTACCCTCGCCGCCGTCACCAGGACCTCGGGCGTCGAGGCGGCGGCCCCGGTCAGCGACACCACCGTGATCCGGGAGTACAAGCAGTTCGGTGACCCGGTCGTCGAATCCGGCTCGGCCATGATCCTGACCCCGGCCGCGTCGGGCGTCCTCGACCTCGGCGTACGGGACGGCAGCCTGGCGCGCCTCAAGGGCGACACGGTCGCCGTCAGCACCGAGGTCGCCCGCTCCCCCGGCTCGGGACTCGGCAGCCGCATCACCCTGGTCCTCGGGGACGGCACCCGGGTCAGCCCCGAGGTCGTCGCCGTCTACGACCGCGCCCTCGGCTTCGGACCGATCGCCCTCTCCCACGACCTCGCCGCGGGCCACACCACCGCGGGCCTCGACCAGAGCGTCCTCGTCCGCACCGACGGCACCGACGAGGCACAGCGCGCCCTCACCGCCCTCGCCGCGGCCCGCCCCGGCCTGGCCCTCGCGCCCACCGACACCGGATCGGGCGACAGCCTGAGCGACGCCCCGCCGGAGGTCTGGATCAACCTGGCCCTCATCGTCGTACTCCTCGGCTACCTCCTCCTCAGCATCGCCAACAAGCTCGTCGCCACCACCGCCCAGCGGCAGGGCGAGATCGCGACACTCCGCCTCAACGGCACCACGCCGCGCCAGATCCTCGCGATGATGCGCCGCGAGGCCGCGGTGATCGGGGCCGCCGCCCTCACCACCGGCCTGCTGCTGTCCGCGATCCCCCTCGCGCTGCTCGGCATCGGCTTCCTGGACCGGCCGTGGCCCGCGGGCCCGGTGTGGCTGCTCCCCGCCGTCGCGCTGACCGTGATCTGCACCGCGTTCATCACGGTCGAACTCCCCACCCGGCAGGCACTGCGCACGGCCCCCGCCCATGCGCTGTCCGCCCGCGAATAGGGCCGGGCACCACGAGGACGGAAGCGGGGGTACGGGCAGACACGCGGCCGGGATGATCAGGCCGCGCGTCCGCCCGTACCCCCGCTTCCGAACCAGCCCCTCAGCGCGCCCGCAGCTCGCCCTTGACGACCTTCCCGCTCGCGTTCCTCGGCAGCTCGCCCACGAACTCCACCGTCCTGGGCACCTTGTAGTTCGCCATCTCCCGCCGTGCCCAGGCGATGAGGTCGTCCGCGGTCGCCACGGCTCCCGGCCGCCGCACGACATACGCCCTGCCGACCTCGCCGAGCCGCGCGTCCGGTACGCCGATCACCGCCACGTCGGCCACGTCCGGGTGCAGGCCGAGGAGCTGCTCTATCTCCGCCGGGTACGCGTTGAAGCCGCCGACGATGAACATGTCCTTGATCCGGTCGGTGATCCGGAGGTTGCCCGCGAGGTCCAGGACGCCGACGTCGCCCGTGCGGAGCCAGCCGTCGGGGGTGAGGACCTCGGAGGTGGCCCGGGCGTCCTCGTAGTAGCCGCCCATGACGTTGAAGCCGCGGACCAGGACCTCGCCCTGGGCGCCGGGCGCGACGGAGACGCCCGCCGCGTCCACCACCCGCACCTCCGTGCCCGGGATCGCCCGGCCCGACGTCGACGCGATCACGCCGGGCTCGTCCCCGCGTCGGCACATCGAGACGATCCCGCTAGCCTCGGAGAGACCGTAGGCGGTGAGAACGGTCCCCACCCCGAGTTCCTCCCGCAACCGCTCCACCAGGCGCAACGGCACCACGGCCGCGCCCGTCACCACCAGGCGCAGGGGCGAGAGGTCGTACACGTCACGGTTCGGGTGGTCCAGGAGCGACTGGTGGAGGGTGGGCGGGCCCGGCAGGACGGAGATCCGCTCCGAGGCCACGTTCGCGAGGACCGTGTCCACGTTGAACACCGGCTGCGGGATCATCGTCGCGCCCCGCATCAGACAGGCGATCACACCGGCCTTGTAGCCGAAGGTGTGGAAGAAGGGGTTCACGATCAGATAGCGGTCGCCCTCGCGGAGGCCCGCGAGATCGCTCCACACCTCGTACGCCCGCAGCGTCTGCGCGTGGGTGATCACCGCGCCCTTGGGGCGGCCCGTCGTGCCCGAGGTGTAGACGATGTCCGAGGGGGACGACGACTCCACCGCCGAGGCCCTCGCCCGTACGTCCTCCGCCGCCACGCCGTCCCCGCTCGCCAGGAAGTCCTTCCAGGTACGGAAGTCGGCGGGGGCGTCGTCCGAGAGAACGACCACCTGTTCCAGGTGCGGGAGCCCGGCGAGCGGACCCGCGGAACCCGGCCCGTCCCCGGCCGCCCGCCGCAGCGACGCCACGTAAGACGTCCCCAGGAACGTCCCCGTCACGAACAGCAGCTTCGCCCGGCTCCGCGAGAGGATGTACGCCGCCTCCGTGCCCTTGAAGCGGGTGTTCAGCGGGACGAGGACCGCGCCGGCCGACACCGCGCCCAGCGAGGAGACGATCCAGTCCAGGGTGTTGGGCGCCCAGATGGCCACACGGTCACCGGGGCCGACGCCGTTCGCGACGCAGGCCGCCGCCGCGCGTTCCACCCGGGCGCCCAACTCCGCGTACGAGACCCGGGTGCGGCCCTCGACGACCGCCTCCACGTCGGCGTACCGCTCGGCCGCCCCCCGCACCAGCCCGGGAATGGTGCCCCACTCCATGTCACCGCGCACGGCGAGCCTCCCCACGGTCGACACCCACTAGCTGACTACCCGTCAGATTAGCTGTAGCCTGACGCCCTGTCAGCATTCGTGGACCACGGTGGAGGTGCGCCCATGACAGGGGCAGGACTCAAGGACGCCACGGCCGTCGTGGGGATCGGGCAGACCCCCTTCGCCAAGCAACTCCCCGAGAGCGAGAAGGCATTGGCCTGCCGGGCGATCCTCGCCGCCCTCGACGACGCCGGGATCTCCCCCGCCGAGGTCGACGCGCTCGCCTCCTACACGATGGAGGAGACCGACGAGGTGGAGGTGGCGAAGGCAGTCGGCTTCGGCGACCTCACCTTCTTCAGCAAGGTCGGGTACGGGGGCGGCGGTTCGTGCGCCACCGTCGCGCATCTGGCCGCCGCCGTGGCCACCGGCCAGGCGACGGTCGGAGTCGCCTGGCGCTCACGCAAGCGCGGCAGCGGCCCACGCCCGTGGAAGAACACGGCCGTCCAACTCCCCACCCCCGCCCAGTGGACGCGCCCTTTCGGCCTCCTCCGCCCGGCCGACGAGATAGCCATGCTCACCCGCCGCTATCTGCACGAGTACGGGGCGACCCGCGACCACCTCTTCAACGTCGCCCTCGCCTGCCGCAACCGGGCCAACCAGAACCCCGCGGCGATGATGTACGAACGCCCGCTGACCCGGGACATGTATATGACCTCGCGATGGATCAGCGAACCCCTCTGCCTCTTCGACAACTGCCTTGAGACGGACGGAGCGTTGGCCTGCGTGGTCGTCTCCGCCGAACGGGCCCGCGACTGCCGCCGCCGGCCCGTGTACGTCCACTCCGCCGCCCAGGGCCTGCCCGCCCAGCACCACGGCATGGTCAACTACTGGAACGACGACCCGCTGACGGGCCCCGCCTGGACAGCCGCCCGCCATCTCTGGAAACACGCGGACTTCACCCCGGAGGACGTGGACGTCGCCCAGATCTACGACGCGTTCACCCCTCTCATCCCTCTCTCCCTGGAGGGCTACGGATTCTGCGGCCGGGGCGAGGGCGGCGCGTTCACCGAGGGCGGCGCCCTGGAGATCGGCGGCCGGCTGCCGCTGAACACGAGCGGCGGCGGCCTCTCGGAGGCGTACGTCCACGGCTTCAACCTCATCAACGAGGGCGTGAAGCAACTCCGGGGCACGAGCACCGCGCAGGTCCCGGACGCGGCCACCTGCCTGGTCACGGCGGGCGAGGGCGTACCGACGTCCGCCCTGCTCCTGAGGACCTGACCGCCCGGCCATCCGCCGAACCAAGTATCCGAAGGGCCGACATGCTGACACCTGTCGTGGACGACGACGGCGCCCCCTTCTGGGAGTACGCCGCCCGGGGCGAACTGCGCGTCCAGGCCTGCGCCGAGCCCGACTGCGGCGAACTCCGGTTCCCGCCCCGGCCCTGCTGCCCGCACTGCCACTCCTTCGACAGCGAGTGGCGCAGGATGAGCGGCAAGGGCCGCGTCTGGTCGTACGTGATCCCCCATCCGCCTCTCCTGCCCGACTACGCGGCGCAGGCCCCGTACAACGTGATCGTCGTCGAACTGGCGGACGCCCCGCGGATACGGCTCGTGGGGAACCTCGTCACCGGGCCCGAGGCGCCGATCAACTCCGTGGCTCAGGAACGGATCCGGATCGGGGCGAAGGTGCAGGTGGTGTTCGCGGAGGGTGAGGGCGGCGAGGGCGGTAGCGGGCTGCCGCGCTGGGTACTGGAGCGTCCATGACCCTGCGCATCTCCGCCGACAAGGACACGGGCGTCGCGGTAGTCACCCTCGACCGCCCCGAGAAGCTCAACGCCATCGATCTGGACACAGCAGCCGAACTGTCCACCACCTGGCAGGAGTTCAGGTTCGACGACTCCGTACGGGCGATCGTGCTCACGGGCGCGGGCGGGCGGGCCTTCTGCACGGGGCTCGACCGTGGCGCCGACGTCCCGCAGCCCAACTCCCCCTACATGGTGGACGATCCACTGATCACCATCGGGCCGAAGGCGTGCGACCTGTGGAAGCCGGTCATCGCCGCCGTGAACGGGATGGCCTGCGGCGGGGCCTTCTATCTCATCGGCGAGGCGGACTTCGTGATCGCCGACGAGACGGCCACGTTCTTCGATCCGCACACCACGTACGGCATGGTCAGCGCGTACGAGTCCATCCTCCTGGCGCAGCGGATGCCGTTCGGGGAGGTCGCCCGGATGGCGCTGATGGGCACGGCCGAGCGGGTCTCCGCGCGGCGGGCGTACGAGGTGGGGCTGGTCAGCGAGGTCACCGCGCCCGGTGAGGCGCCGGCCGCCGCCGTGCGGTGCGCGGACGTCATCGCGTCCTGTCCGACCGAGGCCGTGCAGGGGACCGTACGGGCCGTGTGGGCGGCGAAGGAGGCGACGCGGACGGCCGCGCTGGCGCACGCCCCGCATCTCGTGTCGATGGGGAACCTGCCGAGCGAGGCGCAGGCGGGGCTGTTCGCCGGCCGCCGGACGGAGTACCGGACCCGCTGACCAGCACGCCGGGTCTCTCCCGCCGCCGCCCCCGCCCCGGGCCGTCACTGAGCGTGGCCGTCGCGTGGCGGGGGGCGGGGACCCGGCGTAGCGTCGGCATCGAGAGCCCGGGAACGGAGGTCCGCGCATGGTCCGCAACCTGCTCGGGTCCGTCCTCGCTCTCGCCGGAGCGACGGCCGCCGTATGGAGCCCCTTCCGTGCCTGGTACGACGGCCGTCACGGCCGGCACTACCGCCTGGGGGACCTCTTCTCCGCAGGCGGCGTCACGAGCATCCCCGCCGAGCTCTTCGCCTCGCTCTTCCTGCCCTTCGCGGGCGCCGCGCTGATCACGCTGGCCGGGCTGCTGCTCCGGTCGCGACTGCTGGTGGCCCTGGCCGGCGTGATCGTCCTCGCCTTCACCGTGCTCTGGCTGATCCGGGTGGGCCAGGCCGAGGGCAACCTCGTGATCTCCGGCACCCCGACCGACGGCCTGGGCCCCGGCACGGGGCTCGCCTTCGGCGGTGGTCTGCTGTTGCTACTGGCTTCCGTGGTCCTACGGGGCCGTGGCGTGCGGGCGGAGCCCGAGTACGTACCTCCACCGGACCCAGCAGTACCCACACTCGACGGTCCAACTGCGGACTACCGCTGAGCGCGACCGCCGGTTGTGAAGACCTGCGGCCCGGTGGGGACTGGTCGCGCAGTTCCCCGCACCCCTAAAAGCCAAAAGGCTGCGCAGTTCCCCGCGCCCTTAAAAGATCAGGGGCGTAAGCCCCTCTCTCCAGTTGCCCCACCGGGCGGCAGCCGCTCTCCTTCGTGAGGGGTCGTGTCGGGGTTTCCGATCGCAGCACGACCTCTGATGGGCAACCAATGGGTGCTGGATGACACAGCTGCGATCGGATGCCCGTCGCGGCCCCGACCAGACGACAAACGGCAGGCGCATCTTTTAGGGGCGCGGGGAACGGCGCGACCAGCCCCCACCTGCCCGCACCCGACAACGCACAACCCCGGCCCGCGCCATCAGGAGCGGGCAGTCCCCGTTCCCTTCTCCGCATCGAGCGCGTACACACACCGATCCTTGCTGCACGCGTACACCACCCCGTCCTTCACGACGGGCGCCCCGGTGATCTCCCCACCGGTCGCGAGCTTCCACCGCAACCGCCCGTCGTCGGCCTTCAGCGTGTAGAGCAGATGATCGGTGGACCCGAAGTGGATGCGCCCGTCGGCGACGGCGGGCGCACCCACGACGTCACCCCCGGCCTGGAAGCGCCACTTCGGCGTACCGGTGACGGCGTCGAGCGTGTAGAGCCCCTTGCCGGACCCCACGTGGACATGCCCCGCGGAGACGAGCACGGGATCGAGCGAGGACCGCGCCTCCGTGGCGATACGCCACCGGTCGCGTCCGTCCGTGGCGTCGAGGGCGTACACCGTGCCGAGGTAGTCGGCGAGGTAGATCCCGCCGCCCGTGACGGCGGGCCCCGGCGCGAAGGTCGGCGGGCTGAGGAAGACGGCGGGCGCCTCGAAGTGCCAGCGGACATGCCCGCCGGCGACGTCGATGGCGAGCACCCGGGTGCCGGCGGACACGTACACGTATCCGTCGTCGGCCTGGGTGATGCGGACGGGCACGCCGCCGCAGGACGCCGCGTCCCCGATGGGGTACGACCAGCGCTCCTCCCCCGTACGGGCCTCCAGGGCCCGCAGCCGGGCGTCCTTCCAGACGTAGACCGTGCCGTCGTGGACGGCGGGCCCGGCCTCGGGCGACTCGAAGTCGGTCTGGGCGCCGGTGATCTCCCAGAGCTTCTGCCCGTTGGCGGCCTCCCAGGCCTGTACGCCGCCGCCGCGGGTGCCGGTGACGACCGTGCCGCGGTCGGCCTTGAGGGAGTACACCCAGGCGTCGGTCGGCAGCCGCCACAGGTCGGTGCCCTCGCGGGCGTCCAGGGCGAAGAGGGTGGGGCCGTCGGAGGCGTGGACGCGGCCGCCGGCGACCGCCATCGACCAGGCGACGTCCCGGGTCTTGAAGCGGCGCCGGCCGGTGGCCACGTCCAGGGCGTGCACCTCGAAGGACGTGACGTAGACGAGGTCTCCGGCGACGGCGGGCGTGCCCCACACGTCGTTCGACATGCGGAAGCGCCACGGCCGCCAGGAGGTGGCGGAGTCGGGGCCGGGGGCAGGCGCGGGTACCGGGACGGGCCCGGCGGAGTCGGCGCCGTTCACACCGGGGCGCGGCCGGGACCAGGAGGCGGCGAGGCCCGCCTCGGGAGGAGGTGCCTTCACGGCGGCGGCGCGGGCGTCGG